>JBMYXW010000542.1:0-3200 GCA_049608825.1 Chitinophagales bacterium | reverse complement strand
AGTCACAGCTTTTCCTTCTTTTTGAAATTCTTCTGCCAATTTTTTGGGTACATAAATGGTTTCGGTCGTTTCGATTACATAAGTATCGCCTTTCTTTTTGACGATTCCTTGAGCATTGAAGGCTTCCTCTCTTTCAGGAAATTCGGTATCAATAATAACTCCACCATCTACTTCAATCAAGGTTACTTTGAAAGGATTGCCAATCATGCGTACATTGGGGGGAATAGGAAGTTTTTCACCACTTACGATGACTTTTAGCTTGTCTTTTTTGAAGGGGCTTTCCAGATTTGTATCAAGATAATTTACATTGGGTTCATTGTCCAAAACAATAAAGAAGAATTCTCCTTTTTCGACAATAGTTGCTCCTTGTCTTTCCACCATAACGTTTTCGAGGCTTTTAGATATTTCAGTATTTTTCAAATTTTTAAGACTTTGAGCTTGCATATAAGAAGTGCTAGCACTAACTAAGAATAACAAAATAATAGTAGAGAACAGTTTGTTTACCATAATTTTAGAATAAATTTAAGTTGCAATTATGTTTATTAAAATGGATTGTTTTAGGTTGAAAAAATAGGTTTTACATATAACTCAGACGAGGTTTATTGAATGTGGTTTAATGAAATAGTGATTTCAAAGGATTATTATTTTTTTTTAGACACTAAAAACGGAATTGGGTATCGCTATTGAAGGGATATTCTTCGTCTAAAAATAAAAAAAGTGGAAATGATAATAAAATCCATTTCCACTTTCTTCAATATATTTTGAATCTATTCTTACATATTCTTCACAATCTCCTCACCAAATCCAAAACAAGAAACCTTAGTTACTCCTTTCATTTGATGTTGAAAATCATAAGTTAATAAATTTAAATCGCATCTATTATAGCATTCAAAGTAGGACTTGGTCTCATAGCCTTTGTAGCTTTTTCAGTGCTGGGAGAATAGTAACCTTCGATGTCCATAGCAACACCTTGTGCACCATTTAATTCAGCAACGATTTTCGCTTCATTGCTCAACAAAGATTCTGCAATAGGAGCAAATTTAGCTTGCAATTCAGAGTCAGTGGTTTGTTTTGACAATTCTTGTGCCCAGTACAAGGCTAAGTAGTAATGGCTTCCTCTATTATCCAGCTCATTTACTTTTCTTGAAGGAGACTTACCATTCTGAAGTAAAGAAACCGTAGCTCTGTCCAAAGTATCCGCAATTATTTGTGCTTTGGGATTGTTGTTTGTATTGGCTTCGTGTTCAAAGGAAACAGCCAATGCCAAGAATTCTCCTAAAGAATCCCATCTTAGGTGATTTTCTTTGTTGAACTGTTGAACGTGTTTAGGAGCAGAACCACCAGCACCCGTTTCAAATAAACCACCACCATTCATCAACGGAACAATGGACAACATTTTTGCACTTGTACCCAACTCTAAGATGGGAAAAAGATCTGTGTTGTAATCTCTCAAAACATTCCCTGTGACAGAGATGGTATCTTGTCCGTCTTTCATTCGTTGGATAGAAACTTTAGTTGCCTCTATAGGAGAAAGGATTCTGATGTCTAAACCAGTCGTATCGTGATTGGGTAGGTAAGCTTTTACTTTTTGGATTAGCTGTGCATCATGCGGTCTGTTTTCATTCAACCAGAAGATAGCGGGAACATCTGTTGCTTTTGCTCTGTTAACTGCCAATTTAACCCAGTCTTGAATAGGAAGGTCTTTTACTTGGCACATTCTCCAGATGTCTCCTTCTTCTACTTCATGCTCCATCAATACAGTACCATTGTCGTCAATCACTTGTACTTTGCCAGTTGAAGAAATCTCGAATGTCTTGTCATGCGAACCATATTCCTCAGCTTTTTGAGCCATTAGACCAACATTAGGCACAGTCCCCATTGTTGTAGGGTCAAAAGCACCATGCTCTCTACAAAAGTCAATGACCGCTTGATATATCCCTGCATAAGAACTATCAGGAATCGTGGCTTTCGCATCTTGCGATTTGCCGTCTTTGTTCCACATTTGACCAGAGGTTCTAATCATCGCAGGCATTGAAGCATCAATGATTACATCACTTGGCACGTGTAGATTCGTAATTCCTCTATCTGAATCAACCATTGCCAAATCTGGTCCTTCGGCAAAACATTTTGCTATTTCCGTTTCAACTGCTACTTTTACAGCAGGAGCAAGCTTATCTAAATTACCCAATAAATTACCAAAACCATTGTTTACATTGACTCCCGCTTCGTCCAATTCTTTTCCAAATTTTTCAAATACGGATTTGAAAAACACTTTTACGGCATGACCGAATATAATGGGGTCGGAAACCTTCATCATCGTTGCCTTCAGATGTATGGAGAACAATACTCCTTTGGCTTTAGCATCTGCAATTTGCGCTTCTAAAAAAGCAAGCAATGCTTTTTTACTCATGAATGTACCATCTATAATCTCTCCATCAAGAACGGGAATCCCTTCTTTTAAAATAGTTGTGCCCGTGGCAGCTACTAATTGTATTTTTACGCTACCTGTTTGAGTGGTGGTTACTGATTTTTCGTTGGATGCAAAATCTCCTGATTCCATTGTAGATACATGAGAAATAGAATCAGCAGACCATTTACCCATTCTATGTGGATTTTGTCTGGCATAAGCCTTTACTGGCTTAGGTGCTCTCCTGTCCGAATTTCCTTCTCTTAAGACAGGATTTACAGCACTGCCTTTTATTTTGTCGTAAGTTGCTTTTATGCTTTTTTCTTCTTCGTTACTTGGCTCATCTGGATAATCAGGTACTGCAAATCCGTCTCCTTGCAACTCTTCAATTGTCTTTTTTAGTTGAGGAATAGAAGCCGAAATATTCGGTAATTTAATGATGTTTGCTTCTGGCTTCTTGACCAGTTCGCCCAATTCAGCCAATGCATCAGTTACTTGTTGTGTTGGATTTAAGTAAACAGGAAATTTTGCAAGGATTCTACCTGCAAGGGAAATATCTTTTATTTCCATTTCGACTCCACACTGCTTAGCATAAGCTTGAACGATGGGTAGAAGAGATTTTGTAGCTAAAGCAGGAGCTTCATCCGTATGGGTATAAAAAATCTTGGACGACATGTTTTATTGTTTAAAAAACCGAAAAATCGGTCAAAATGAATGATAATTATTTAAACAGCCAAATATAGCACATTGCCTGAAAATATTTCGATAAAATGGAACTTTCTACCATTCATCT
>JBMYXW010000541.1:0-3202 GCA_049608825.1 Chitinophagales bacterium | reverse complement strand
ATCTAATAACTCAACAAATTTCTCTAATATAAGCGATATTCAGTCTGTAGATGAAGGTAGTTTGGGGTCTTTTGTGGATGAGATTTTGGACATTCCAAGCGGAAATAAACCACAAGAACGTGTTGTGCCAGTAGCAACAGTGGAAGATATTCACAGTATTGACCGAAAGGATTTGGAAAAAGAATACAATAGAAATGGTTCATTAGATTTTCCAAATGACAACAATAACCAACCTGCTACCCGTGTTGTGCCAGTAGCAACAGTAGAAGATATTCACGAAGTTACCCCAAATCATCATCCTGCCAGTCGTCAACCTTACCAAAATCGCACTCCAGTTGTACAGCCTGTTTCCGTAAAAAAGGAATCTGTCAAACAAAGAAGAAAACGCCAAGAAAATACGCCCAATTATCAGAATAGTAATTATTCATCTCCCTCCAAAAACACAAACGATTCTTATACAGTTGGAGCAGAGTCAAAACCTAAAAAACGCAAATTTATAGAGTTTGTAAAAGATGTTTTTAGCGAGGAAAATTCTGATTCAAATCCTATATTTGAAGAATCTCGTCCAAGTCGTACATCTTCTTCAAAAGAATACAAAAGTAATTCTTCAAAAAGTGAGAAGAGAACTACTCGTACTTCACGCCAAGAAAGAAACAATAGTCGTCAATCAAAGGAAAACAAATCCAATAGTAATAATTAAGAAAACAGATATTGTTTCAGTGATGAATGTGGAAACGAGTTTTGTAAAGAAGGTGATTAAAGAAAGTTAGTTTGTATTTATGAGAACTCTTGAAGGGTTCTTAATAGAAAATTTTCAATATTAGTTGTCTTAAAAATACATTTTTTAACCTAACTTAGCTGACACAAATTTTACAATCATCAAAATTTCACCAGAACCATGTTACGAAACTTACTTTATCTAAGTATTTGTGTGCTATTCTTATTCAGTTATTTCCCTGCAATAGCACAATCCGAATCCGACATTGTCATTACCGAAATCATGTACAACCCACCTGAAAGTGGCGCAGATTCATTGGAATTCATCGAATTGTATAACAAAAGTGGAGCTGCAATAGATATATCTGGTTATTCTTTTTCGGAAGGTGTGACCTTTACTTTTCCCGCTAATACGGTTATTGAATCCGAGGGATATGTTTTATCCGCTGTCAATTCTACTGCTTTTGAAGCCTTTTTTGGAGAATCTGCCTTTCAATGGGAAAGTGGAGCATTGAGTAATGGGGGAGAAGATATTGTATTGATTGACACCAATGAAGCCGTTGTTGATTCAGTAAACTACAATGATGAGGGAGAATGGCCTGTTGAACCCGATGGAAGTGGTTCATCTTTGGTTTTGTGTAATCCCGAAGAGGACAACTCTATGGGAAGCAATTGGGCGTTTGCAATGATTGAAGTAGGAGCAAACAGTGAAGGCGATATTGTTTTTGCTCACCCAAATGGAACTTGTTCTGAAATAGATGCAACCCCTCCCTCGCCAACAGTGGTAACTACCGATAGTGAAACCATGATTACCGTTCAATACAGCGAAATGGTCAATGCTGATGTGGCTACAAATATTGCCAATTACACAGGCTTAGACATTGCATCCATTGATTTGAACGGCATCAGTGAAATCGTTTTTATAACCTTGAATACTCCTTTGACCTTGGGTGTTTTTGAGACTTTGACCATCGCCAATATCAGTGATTTAGCAGGCAATGTAATGCCCGAACCCATGAGTTTTGACATCGTGTTCAATAATACAATGGCTGAATTGGTCATTACCGAAATCATGTACAATGATCCTGGTGGAGAAGACAGTTTGGAGTTTGTAGAACTTCAATATTTGGGTACAACAACCGCACAATTAGGTGGATATACTTTCTCAGAAGGTGTATCTTTTACTTTTCCGACTATGACAGTCGAACCGAATGAATACATTGTAGTGTCAAAACTTCCTGAATTTATGGAAGAGTTTTTTGGCGTTTCATCAATAGAATTCTTTGGAGGATTGAGAAACAGTGGCGAACCTATCGAAATCAGAAATACTTCGGGTGAAGTAATTGATGTTGTGGAATACGATGATGCTGAACCGTGGGCACTTGAAGCTGACGGAGGTGGTTATTCACTCAATTTGTGTGATGCAACTATGGACAATAGCGATGCTTTGAATTGGTCGATTGCAACAGCAATGGATTCGGCAGGCGTTTATCAAGATGTAGTAATTTATGCAACACCTGGCTCTGAGGGCTGCAAAACGGATGTAGGAATTGAAACATTGGATGGCACTAAAATTGACTTGTTCCCAAATCCTGCTAGCACACAATTGTTTGTACAAATTGAAGGAACAAATGACTGGGAACTGAGTGTATTCAATATTGTAGGTCAGAAATTACTAGAATTAAATACCTTCAATAATCACCTTCAACTTGATGTTTCTGATTTTGAAACGGGCATTTATTTTGTTCATTTTCAAAGCAAAACAACGGATGAGTATTATGTAGAAAGAATCATCATAGATTAATTCTACTAAATTAAAGATTCATCCAATGAGGGCTACAAAATATTGGAAGCCCTCATTGGATGAATCTTTAAATTTTCTTGTATCAAACCCTCCGTCTCACCTTCCATTTGCTATTCCCATTGCTACTCTGCAAAAAATCGTCAATCGTATTTTGACGTTTGGATTCCTGAAACACTTGCGTAGCAATAAAGGCGGCAATTTTTGCTTCCGTTTCGTTGTGATTTTGAAGGGTATCAGGAGTGAAATAGTTTTTGACAAAATGTGTATCAAAATCACCACTGATGAAAGCAGGGTGTTGCATCACAAACTTGCCAAACTCCAAAGTATTGGCGATTCCTTCAATCTGATAATTGTCAATCGCTATAATCATTTTCTTCAAAGCTGCTTCTCTATTCGGAGCATGAACCACCAACTTTGCAATCATCGGATCGTAATAAATCGGAATCGTCATGCCTTCTTCAAAACCATCATCGACTCGAATTCCTTCTCCCACAGGTATTTGATATTTTTCTAAAGTGCCAATATCTGGTAGGAAATTGTTGGTCGGATCTTCGGCATATACCCGTAGTTCGATGGCATGACCTTTGATTTGGAGGTCTTCTTGTGTAAAACTCAATCGTTCACCTCTCGCTATTTTGACCTGTTCCTTTACCAAATCAATACCAGTAATCATTTCTGTCA
>JBMYXW010000540.1:0-3202 GCA_049608825.1 Chitinophagales bacterium | reverse complement strand
AATAGAATCACTATTTTTTTGCCGCCTTCAATGACCCAATTTTGAAGGTCGACTAATTTTGCTTGTAAATCTCTGATTTGCAATTCATATTTTGCAGCCCGAAGTGCCTTTTCTACATTTGTTGTTTTGTCCGCCAACAAAGACCTGATGCCGATTTTGGAGTTTAAGATTTGTAAATCTTCTTCAGATAGATTCAATCGTGCCATGCTTTAAAATATATTTGGGGTAAGCAGTGAAACAAAAATAGTTTAAACAAAAGAACCTTCAATTCTTTCGTAATTGAAGTCTGACTTCTCGCTTCTTTAATCTGTCTTCCTACTTCAAATATCAATTTGTTTGAGGTGTCTGTAATACCGAGCGATGATATTGGGGTCGGGTAGCAAGGTTGTTTTTGCTCTTGTTTTACCAGTATATTCGAATTGCGATAGGACATAACGCATACTCTCCAATCTTGCAGTACGTTTGTCATTGGTTTTTACGATAATCCACGGGCTGAAAGGCGTGTGGGTTTTGGAAAACATATCTTCTTTGTAATGCGTGTATTCGTCCCAAAGTTCCTGCCCTTTTTTATCAACAGGGCTAAATTTCCAGATTTTTAGTGGATTTTCAAGTCTTGCATCAAATCGCTTTAGCTGTTCTTCTTTGGAAATTGAAAACCAAAATTTGATGATTTTTACCCCATCCTCGTACAACATGTGTTCAAATTCGGGAACTTGTACCATGAACTCTTGGTACTGTCTATCATTACAAAAGCCCATAACTGGTTCTACCACAGCCCTATTGTACCAGCTTCGGTCAAAAAAGACAATTTCACCAGGATTTGGCAACTCCTTGATGTAGCGCCTAAAATACCATTGCCCTTTTTCTACCTCTGTTGGTTTGGCAAGTGCCACAACGCTTATCGAACGAGGGTTGAGATGCTCCACAAATCGCTTGATAGAACCGCCTTTACCTGCGGCATCTCGTCCTTCAAAAATAATAGCGACTCTTATTTTTTTCTTGACCACCCAATTTTGCAAATTGACAAGTTCAGTTTGAAGCAAGCGCAATTCTTCCTCATATCTGAGGTTCTTCAAATGCTTTTTTAGATTGACTTGTTTTTTTTCTGCAATGGCAATTAAATCCTGCCGCTTTTTGACTTTTTTTAAATCTTCAATAGAAAACATACTAACTTTGATGTAGGTAAATGCAAATGAAATCAAAAGTATCAATAAAGCCTTCAAAAAACAATGGTTCTTCAACAATTTTTGTGAAGCCTATGGAGACTACGGTAGTTTATTAAACTACCGTAGTCTTATTTCACAGAGAGTCCAAACAATTATTCAGCATGACATTAACAAATTCTTCGATACTTCTATCTATTGTTTCTCCCGTTTACAGAGCCGAAGATATTGTGGATGAATTGGTTAAACAAATCATTGCCGCTGCTGAACAAGTCACTTCAAATTTTGAAATCGTATTGGTAGAAGATGGCAGCCCTGATGATTCTTGGGCAAAAATTGAAGCCAATTGTCAGAAAGACAAACGGGTAAAGGGAGTTCGGTTGAGCCGAAATTTTGGGCAGTATCCTGCAATTATGGCGGGACTTCAAGCTGCAAAGGGCGATTATGTGATTGTGATGGACTGCGACCTGCAAGACGACCCTATTTACATTCCTACCTTATTTGAAAAAGCCCAAACGGGTAATTTTGATATTGTGTTTACTTATGCCGAGCAGCACAACCAATCCCTCATGCGCCGCTTCACCTCCAAAGCCTACAATGGTTTATTGAAGTTTTTGGCAGACTACAAGGGCTTCGACCGCCATGTTCGCAACTATTCGATTATTAATCGAAAAGTGGTCAATGCTTTGCTTCAATTCAGTGACGAAGAACGGCATTATTTGATGGTTTTGAGGTGGCTGGGTTTTGATTACGAATTGATGGAAATCAAACACCAAAGCCGAGCAGAAGGCGGCAGTTCTTATTCCTTTATCAAGTTGTTTCAAATGGCGATTACAGGGGTTACTTATCAATCCTTGAAGCTCTTGCACTTTGCCATTTACTTTGGCTTATTTTTGGGAACGATTGCAGTAGTATGGGGGATTGCAGGCCTATTTGCTGAAAGGACTTTGCATTTGGGTGCATTGATATTGTTTTGTACTGCATTGATATTGATGGCAATCGGTATTTTGGGCGTTTACTTAGGCAAAGTATTCAATGAGGTTCGGAATCGTCCGAGATATTTGGTGAGTGAGGCTTTGAATGTTGTTGAATAAACCAAACAATTCAACAATAAAGCCATTCACCACTATAGATTGTCTATGAACGGAATGAATTCCGTCCTACTTTGTAAAAACTTCAAATGCTTGTAGCCAATCTTTCCTCCAAAGAATCATTTTCTGAATTTGCATCCAAGTTTTGACTTTCTCCAAGCTTTCCAAGATGGTAATACAGCACTCCACACCTCAAGATTACAGTCAATATTATCGGAATAAAGGCGATGTGTAGGGTTTGCGGCAAGAAAGACCACATCAACATGCAGGCAGCGTTTGTCACTGCAAAAAACAAAAAATAAAGATGTAAGCGATTGATTTTTGTGGCTTTGAAGAGCAAGACGAAGGTAATGAGGTGAAGCGGATTTGCCCACAAAAGATTGAAATTGTTGTCGGTCGTAGAATGTTCGGTAGCCACCCACATGAGCAAGAGTATCAAGCCCAGCAGACCTGTGATGAAAAAGATAATCTTGTCCAAATAGAGTTTGTTGAGGTTGGGGGGGCGATAAAACGACCAAAATAAAATCAATAAAAAGAGGACAGAGAAAGTAAATATGGGCTGTTTCCACAGTGGGTAGTCAGAGGGAATAGGCGGTTTATCTACGACTTTTATTTTTTGCTTTACAAATGGAATTTTTTCTCCGTTTTTGATGACAAAAGCATCGTCAAAAGCCGACTCCAAGTATTCAGGTAAAAACATATAGTTGATGGGTTCTGCAATTTGGTCCACATCTGCTCCCAATACCAAATCAATCCCAAAATCAGACCATTCTTTGCTCGTCAAATTTTGGTCCAACAACTGCCTGAATGTTTTTTGTTTTTCGATAAAACCGCTTTCAAATACCAAAGAATCGCCCAATACTCCCACAAAAATATCTCGTATTCGAGAAGAACAATTGTCAAAAAAGAAGTCGTACAAATAGTAACGATGCTCTGGTAAATAATTGA
>JBMYXW010000539.1:0-3204 GCA_049608825.1 Chitinophagales bacterium | reverse complement strand
CTTTCAAAATCGACATCAACGACTTACTCGAAAAAACTCCTTCGGGTGAATACGAGCAAAGAGATTTGACTGCAAAAGTTGCCAAACTACAAACTCAATTGGAACGTTTTGGGGAGGTCAATCCATTGGCGGTGACGGCTTACAATGAGATGAAAGAGCGTTATGATTTTATCATCGAACAACGTGCGGATTTGCTGACTGCAAAAGAGTCGCTGATGAAAACCATCCAAGAAATTGAAGTGAAAGCGACCGAAAAATTCATGGAAGCTTTTGAGCAAATAAGGGAGAATTTTGTGGAAGTATTTCGGTCTTTGTTCACCCCAGACGACCAATGCGACCTCATTCTACAAGACCCCAAGGACCCGCTCGAATCCCGGATTGACATTACCGCCAAACCAAAAGGAAAACGCCCACAAAGCATTGACCAACTTTCGGGAGGCGAAAAATCGCTGACGGCTTTGGCATTAATTTTTGGATTGTATTTATTGAAGCCCGCACCTTTTTGTGTACTGGACGAAGTAGATGCGCCATTGGACGACAACAACTTAGGTAAATATACACGCTTGATTGAGCGATTTTCAGCGGATTCACAGTTCATCATCGTCACGCACCGCAAGCCTACAATGGCGGCGGTTGATGTGGCTTATGGGATTACGATGCAGCAACAGGGGGTTTCGATGGTGGTGCCGTTTAACTTTAGTGAGTGGGAGGCGGAGAAGAAACAATAAAAATCATGTCAAAGAACCCAAATACCAAATAAAGAACTCGCTAAGGAACTCCAATAAAATAAGTTCCGAATTTGAGAGAAAGACTTTTGAAGGAGGTTGATTTTCATTATAATGATTGTTTTTTTAGCAAAACTACAAAAGCCTAAATCGGGGTTTATTTTTTGACCGTTACTTAGGTACTTAAACCTGCAAACATTATCAATCTAAAGGTAGAATTAAAAAATAATATGAACCAAAATTTATCCATTAAAATATTCATTGCCTACGCTCGTTTGGACATGCGATATTTAGAACAAGTCCGAAAATGCTGTCGAGAAGCAGGGAAATACGAAAAGACTATTGAAATAGAAGAACGCTTGGCAGCAACCAAGAGCTCCTTAAACCTTCATCCTGAAATCCAAAAACTTCTTCATAGTATGGTTTTCATTGAGGGAGGAAGTTTTCAAATGGGTTCAAATGAATATAAAGATGAAAAACCCATTCACCGATATGCAGGGAGTAATGATATTGGAGAAGTGGCTTGGTATGAAGGGAATTCTGGTAATAAGACTCATCCTGTTGGAGAACTAAAAGCAAATGAATTGGGCTTGTATGATATGAGTGGAAATGTTTGGGAATGGTGTGAGGACGATTGGCATGATACCTACAACCATGCTCCAAATGATGGAAGTGCTTGGGTAGAATTAGAAAGAGTAGCTTCCCGTGTGCGTCGTGGCGGGTCTTGGCTCAATGTCAATTCGTACTGTCGTAGTGCCTTTCGCTTCTTCAATACTCCTACATATCTTACCTACGATCTTGGTTTGCGGCTTGCCCAAAACTCCTTATTCCCTACTCTTTAGCTTTTTTATGCCGAGCGCAACGAGGCTCGATTTTTTTGGAGAGAGAGAGACGGGTAGTCTTCAAGACTACCCGTATAACACAACAAGAAATAGAGAATCAGGTTATGTGATAAAAAAACACCCCGTAGAGACGTTTTACCAAAACGTCTAACACAACAACATGAAGCATAGAATTAGATTGAGCGATAAAAAAACTACCTATATTTGTTCAATATTAAATCTACAAAGATTATCATTCTGAAGGTAGAGCCAAAAAACAATATGAGCCAAAATTCCCCCATCAAAATATTCATCGCTTATGCTCGATTGGACGAAGGTTATTTAGAACAATTGCGAAGGCATCTCCGTCCATTGGAACTGAACCGAATGATTGAAGTTTGGTACGATGGAGTCATTGCACCTGGCGAAAAGTGGGAATACCACATCAAAGAAAACCTCAAAGCAGCTAAAATCATCTTGTTGTTGGTCAGCGTCAATTCGCTCAATTCCAGATACTTCTATGATGAAGAAATGAAACAGGCTTTGGAACGTCACGGCAAAGGAGAAGTAATTGTGATTCCTGTTATTCTCGACCATTGTATGTGGGACATCACGCCCATAGCCGAACTGAAAGCCCTGCCCAAAGATGGAATCCCTATAGAAGACTGGGATAGAGCCGCCAAAGCCTACCACAATGTGGTTCGAGGCATACACCAACGAATCAAAGAACTAAGGGCAAAGGAAAATGCTGCAAGAGAAGCTGAACTGCAAAAACAGAGGGATGCCAAACAAAAAGTGGAGGAAGAGAAAGAAAAGGAAAGAATAAAACGATTGAAAGCAAAAGCTGCAATAGAGGCAAAACTCCAAAAGGAAGCAGAAGCCAAGCGAAAAGCAGCAATAGAAGAAACCAAAAGATTGAAGGAACGAGAAAAACTCTCCAAATTGCATCCTCAAATCCAAAAACTACTTCAAGACATGGTATTCATTGAAGGAGGCAGTTTTCAGATGGGTTCAGAGGATTATAAACATACAAAACCTGTCCACCCCGTCACCATCCCCAACTTCAAAATGGCAAAATACCCCGTTACGCAAGCCCAATGGCGAGCAGTGATGGGAAGCAATCCACCTGAATTGAAGTTCAAAGGCTGTGATGATTGTCCTGTGGAAAGAGTGAGTTGGAAGGATTGTAAAGAATTTATTCGAAAACTGAACGAATTGACAGGGCAAGGTTTTCGATTGCCCAGTGAATCGGAATGGGAATTTGCTGCAAGAGGAGGGAAGAAAAGTAAGGAGTATAAATATGCAGGGAGTAATAATATTGAAGAAGTGGCTTGGTATAGCGGAAATTCTGGTCGTAAGACTCATCCTGTTGGAGGACTAAAATCTAATGAATTGGGCTTGTATGATATGAGTGGTAATGTTTTTGAGTGGTGTGAAGACGATTGGCATGATACTTATGACGATGCTCCGAATGATGGAAAGGCTTGGATAGCTTCTCCAAGACCCGCCTCTCGTGTGCGTCGTGGCGGGTCTTGGTACTACTACTATTACTACTGTCGTTCGACTAATCGCAACGACCTTACTCCTTCAAAGCGTAACTACGACAGCGGTTTGCGGCTTGCCCAGAACTCCTTACCCTCTGCTCTTTAACCCTTTTT
>JBMYXW010000538.1:0-3215 GCA_049608825.1 Chitinophagales bacterium | reverse complement strand
CACCTCACCCGTATATCATCAATCAAACGCTTGATTTCCTTTGGGTTGATTCCTCTAATCTCTGCAATCTCCAAAGCATCTTCTGCCACCTTCATAGCTGCATCGTAGCGTTTCAAACGGAAAAGAACATAAGCCAGCGTATAATTAGAAGGGTATTCTCGTTCTATACTGACAATTTTATTTGCCCATTTTAGTGCTTCCTCCAAGTATTGTGTATCGGTGAGATGGAGGGCGATATTGTATGCCAATTGATTGAGTAGTTTTGGATCAGTGATGTTTTTGGAAGTCACATATTGAATCGCAGTTTGGGCATAGTTTTGCCATTCATCCGCACCATCATAATAAAGCATCTTCATTTCAAAAGCAAAGTTGTCTTTGAAGGGTAGGTCAGCTTGTTGAACAACATCAATAGCATAGTCAAATATGATTTTATCACGTTCTTCGATAGCTGTCAAAATACTTTTTTGAATAGCAGCCTTGATTTTATTATTGATGTTGTCGCTTCCTTGAGAGATTTTGAAGTGCTGAATATCTGCTAAGAAAAAACGAATTGCATCGTTTTCGACCGTTTCCGAAAAATCATATAAAAATTGGCGGTTAACCTCATCCTTCAATTTTGCCTTTTCTCTGTGTAAATATTGATTGACGACTGCATGATAAGGGCGTTGAAGTGCCTGCAAAGAATAGGCATATTTTCGCAAACCTTCTGCTGAAATCTTTTTGCTGTAATAATCCGCTTCCCATTTTTTCACCTCCTGTTCTGTATAACCTTTAGATTTACTGGAGGAAGTTAAGGAAGGTTTAGGTGGCTTTGCAGGCTGGGCATTGTAATTTGGAGAATCAATTACTTTATTGCTCAAAGTAGTGGGTTGATTAATATTTCGTTTATCTACAACAGGAAGCAATGATTGTTCTTCCATAAGTTTTTCCAAAAAGCCTAAATAAACAGAAGCAGGCAAAGCTTCGGTGGTATTGTGGAGCAAATTGCCGCCCGCATCAAAAAACAGAAGGGTAGGGAAGTAGGTGATATTGAAGGCTGCAATAAGATTTTTACTGGATTCTATTGTTCCATTAACTTTGTAATTGACAAAATGACGGTTGTGATTTGCAATTATTGAAGAATGACCCAAAACTTCACTTTCTACTTGACGACACACATCTGAGCGAGAATCGTAAACATAAATAAAGACCAACTTATTTTGTGTTTGTGCTTGTTGAAGCAAGGATTCCCATTTCATGGATTGGGACACAAAAGAAATTTCTTGATTTTGAGCAGATGTTTTTGAAGAGAATAAAAGAAGACCACAGTATAGAAGAACATTCCAATACTTGAAGTAGAAAAAAAGAGAGAAAGTCCTTTTTTTTTCAATTCCTGTAAAAGGAGATTTTTGGATAATTTCATTCATAGTAGTTGGAAATGACGGTTAAATAGAATATTTTTTTAACTTTACAGACGAAAGAATAATCCAAACCCAATATGATTCAACTAATTGATACCCATGCCCATCTTTATGTAGAGCAATTTGATGAAGATCGAGAGCTTATGCTTCAAAGAGCTTATGATGCTGGGGTTCAAAAAATTTTCTTACCTAATATAGACAGCCGATACATTGATTCTTTGTGTCAGTTGAGCCAAGAATACCCAGAAAGATGTTTTCCGATGATGGGTGTGCATCCCTGTTCTATCAAATCTGACTACCAAACAGAACTGGATGGAGCGTATTGGGCATTGAAGGAAAATCCGACTCTTTTTGCAGCAATTGGTGAAATTGGACTTGATTTTTATTGGGATTTGACCCACAAAAGTGAGCAAATTGAAGCCCTAAAAACACAAATAAACTGGGCAAAAGAATTTGACCTACCTATAGTCTTGCATTGTCGTGAGTCCTTCAATGAAACCTTTGAAATCGTTCAGTCTATGAACGATGAAAAACTCAGAGGTATTTTTCATTGCTTCACTGGCTCAACAGAAGATGCTCAAAAAGTTATTGGTTTAAATGATTTTTATATGGGTATTGGAGGAGTGATTACCTACAAAAATAGCAAAGAATTATCAGAAACCATCAAAAATACGTCACTAAAATACTTTGTTTTAGAAACAGATGCCCCTTATTTAGTGCCACATACCTATCGAAAGAAAAAACATAAAAGAAATGAAAGTGCTTTTATTGTAGCAGTGGCAGAGAAGATTGCAGAACTAAAAGAGACAAGCGTGGAGGAAGTTGCTGCAATGACTACCGAAAATGCCCTGCAAATCTTTTACAATTGAAGGAGCAAAGGTTTTGATAATTATTTTTTTTTTTGATTTTTTGTTTATCAATTGGGATTTTCCGTATATTGGTCGCATAAGTTGAAAGAGAGATTTGGAGAGTGACTGATTTCTATGCTTTTTCTTTTAACTTTCCTTAACTAAAATACTGATTTTGAAAAAAAGCTTTATTTTTTATAATTTGAAAATCAAAAAAGTAAGTACTTCAAAAGTTCTTTTACTTTAAGTATAATTTATTAGAGAGGTGACCGAGTGGCTGAAGGTGCACGCCTGGAAAGCGTGTGTACTCGCAAGAGTACCGAGGGTTCGAATCCCTTCCTCTCTGCAATTTTTGGTTCTAACTAACTATTTTAATCATAAAAGGAATAAATATGAAAAAATTGTTTACGCTATTGCTGATGTGTACATTGACTGTATTCAGTATTAGCTCCGCTTTCGCACAGAATGACGACGTAACTGCTAATGACCTGAGTTTTGCTGTTGAGCAAACGACTCAGATGGCTACTACAGACTTGGTACCTCTTTCGAGTACAGATGAAGGAGAAGAGACGATGCAAGAACTTTTGAAACGATGGTTTATCGATGGTGACTGGCGTTTTATGAGTATTGTTTTGGTTTGTTTGATTTTGGGTCTTGCCCTATGTATTGAGCGTATCTTAGCTCTAAACCTTGCAACAACTAATACCAACAAGTTGTTGCAGAATGTTGAAACTGCTCTACAAGAAGGAGATGTCGAGAAAGCCAAAGAAGTGGCTCGCTCTACAAGAGGTCCAGTAGCAAGTATTTTCTATCAAGGATTGGACAGGGTTGACGGTGGTATTGACATCGTTGAAAAATCAATCGTATCTTACGGTTCTGTTCAGATGGGTAATTTGGAAAGAGGTCTTGTTTGGATTTCTCTTTTCATTGCATTGGCTCCGATGTTAGGATTTATGGGTACAGTAAT
>JBMYXW010000537.1:0-3224 GCA_049608825.1 Chitinophagales bacterium | reverse complement strand
TGAAGTGTAATCTTACTCAGCTTCGTTTCCAACAGCAGGTTCAGGTTTATTGCTTGAAGTGTCGGAAGAGCTGTTTTTATTAGAACTCTTTGCACTAACTGTGCTTGAAGTAGCAGGCATCTTAGCCGTTGCAGTTTTCACACTTGGAGTAATCGTCACTTCTTCTTCCTCAAAAGGAAGAACAGAAATGTAAGTACGATTTTGGCGTTTTTTTTCAAAAGTTACCAATCCATCTATTTTTGAAAAAATGGTGTGGTCTCTTCCAATACCAACTCCTTTACCAGGGTGAAATTGAGTACCTCTTTGACGAACAATAATGTTGCCAGCAATTGCTACTTGCCCACCATATATTTTGACTCCAAGTCGTTTACTATTGGAGTCCCGTCCGTTCTTACTACTACCTTGACCTTTCTTATGAGCCATGACAAATTTATTTTATACAATCGGTTATTTACAGAATGTTTCTATCTTTGAGATATTTCCAAGTATTAACCAATACCATTGATTTTTAATTTGGTAAGGTAAGAACGGTGTCCATTCTTTACCTTATATCCTTTACGTCTTTTCTTTTTGAAAACGATAACTTTATCGCCTTTCAAATGTTCCAAAACGGTAGCGGAAACATTGACACCACTAACGAGTGGTGCACCTACACTTACATCATCTCCATCGGAGGTGAGTAGTACTTTATCAAAATCTACTGATGCTCCTTCTTCGGCATCTAAGCGGTTAACAAAAATTTCTTGTCCTAACTGAACCTTGAATTGCTGACCTGCTATTTCTACTATTGCGAACATAAGCTTTTTTTTTTCGGACTGCAAAGGTAAAGATATTTCGCTTTGTAGCCAATTTTTTGTTTACTTTCTTTGTAAGAAGAAAAAATATGTGGAATAATTTTGAACTTTTACTTATTATGTTGCTCTAAATGTAAAACAAAACCATGAGATTTTTCAAAGTATCAATCGTATTTTTTTTAATTAATTTTTGTTCAGAGCTTGTGGCTCAAGACTTGAGTTATGCCCGTGATGTAATTGATTCTCTTTGTGCGCCAAGTATGCACGGTAGAGGGTATGTATCGGAGGGAGAAACAAAAGCCGCAGTATTTATTGCAGAAGAGTTTGACCGATGGAATGTGAAACCTTTTGAAAGTAACTATTACCAAGAATATTTGGTTTCGGTAAATACTTTTCCCGAAGATATGCTACTGAGCATAAATGGAGTAGAATTGGAGGCAGGAAAAGATTTTATTGTATCACCTTCTTCAAGAAGTCAATCGGGAAGCTTCAAGGCAACACATTTGAAGGAACAAAAAATATTGAATAGAGGTTCTTTCAATAAGTTAATGCTCAACAAAAGTTTTACAGATGAGGTAGTTGTATTTGATTATGAAGGGGAGAATGCTGTCAAAGCAAGGGAACGTGCAAAATTATTTATAGGCAGTCATTTGGATGCGGCAGCTTTTATGAGTGTGGAAGAAAAATTGACGTGGCATACGGCAAGTAGTGTGGATAATTTTACGCATATTCAAATAAGTAGAGATGCGATGCCTTCTAAAGTGAAAGAAGTCGGAATTAATATCGATGCTTCTTTTCAAACGACCTATCAAACACAAAATGTAGTTGGCTATATAAAAGGCAGAACCTATCCTGATTCTTTGTATGTTTTTACAGCTCACTATGATCATTTGGGGAGACTCGGAGCAAATCACTACATACCAGGAGCAAATGACAATGCAAGTGGTGTGGCGATGCTGCTCAATTTGGCAAAATACTACTCACAGAACCCTCCTGCTTATTCCATTGCTTTTATTGCTTTTGGAGCAGAGGAATTGGGATTGATTGGCTCTAAACATTTTGTAGAGAACCCTTTGTTTCCACTTGATAAAATAAAATTTTTGGTGAATCTTGACATAGTAGGTACGGGCGAGGAGGGAATTACGGCAGTTAATGCGCTACAATTTCCAGAAGCTTTTGCGAGATTGGCAAATATCAATGAAAGTAAAGGGTATTTACCTCAGATAAAAAAGAGAGGGGAAGCAGCCAACAGCGATCATTGGTTTTTTTATACACATCATGTTCCCTGTTTTTTTATTTATACTTTGGGAGGAATTCAGGCATATCACGATGTCTATGACCGCCCCGAAACTCTTCCCCTCACCGAATTTGAAGATTTGATGCGATTATTGGTCGATTTTTGTAAATAAGCTTACATATCTGTCGTAGAAGGTTTCGGTTGATGGGTACTATCAGAACTTATATCAAACATTTCACCGCCAAAATCCATATTCTTCAATAAATCCAAGACTTCTTTGCTTACTTCAACATCTCCGCATTCATTGCAGTCTTTTGGCTTTTCTTCTATTGGAACTGAAATCAATTCAGCCATCATTTCACTATCGGGAAGCAATGGAGGAGCTACTGCAACAAGGTATTCACTCGTTTTATGGCTTCGGAGGCGAATGGTTATATAACCATCTCGATTCAAAATCGTTGCTATTTCTTGGTGTTCAAAAAATACCTTGCCATCTTTTTCGAGTAAATTGACAACCTTCAAGGTTTTATCTAATTGGTCTCCTTCAACTTTTAGTACTCCTTCTTGGTTTCGAAAGAAGGCTTGAAGGTAGGATAAGTCTTCTTTGGAAAAAGCAACAATTCGATGATTGTCATCTACTTTTTTGAAAGTGAAAACGGTAGTTTTTACGTCAAAAAAACCATTCACTTCAATCATATCTGTTTTGATAAGTGAATCTTCTTGAGCAATCATAGAATGACCTGCAAAAAAGATGCACAATAATAGTAGGATGGAATTCTTCATAATAACCTGTGGATTTAGTGAAAAAAAGGGTGTTAAACAAACATTAAATGGTGCTTTTTAATGGGTTATTCGTTTTTATTTTTAGCGAATTTTCCTAAAATTTTAATTTGTCTCACCAAAATTATTGCACAAACCATACCAAAAAAGAAAAGTTTTACTTGCCTACATGAGGCGGAGCAAAACTTCCTTTTAGCTTAACACAGACCTTCTGTGATTGCCTACTTATTGGGTTTTTCTTCTCAAAAATTAGTTTAAAATTAAGTTCTTTTCATGGAGTCAGAATTCATTTTTACACAAGTTATTTTTAGTTTATCATGTAGTTTTTTTTTAATAAAAGTTATGTTTGAATTGTATGTGAAAATATTTTATATAATTATGCCTAAAAACGACTTTCTAAATGAGCCATCAAG
>JBMYXW010000536.1:0-3230 GCA_049608825.1 Chitinophagales bacterium | reverse complement strand
GGTCGGATTCACTGCTATTATTAAAAGCCGTCACCAAGAAATTATTGGCGGCATCTTGGCTTAAAGTTGTCGCAATAGAAAAACTGGTAGCACCACCATTCAATTGTTGCGTATGAAGAATGGATTCTCCGCTGATACTACCATCGTTGTTTGCATCAGAATACACACGCACCAAAGCATTGGCTTCGGCTGTACCGACAATAGAAAAAGTGGCTTGATTGACGGTTGTGGCTGCAGCAGGAGAGGTAACGGTGGGTGCGGCAGTATTGTCGTTATCCGCAATGGTAATAGTAGTTGTAGAAGGTGCACCAATGGTAACTCCAGTCAAGGTGGAAGTAAGTGTGGCGGTGAAGTTTTCACTCGACTCTACATCACTGTCATCGTCAATGGTGATAGAGAAAGTAAGCTCATCGCTATTAGAGGCTGTGGTAGGGAAACTTTGTGTGGAATTGACGAGCGCAGTGTAATCGTCAGGCGCAGTTGCAGTACCGTTACTCGTGTTTATAACTGCAGGAATTGCTACTTCCAATCCTCCTGCTGGTATGTTGGAAATTGCAGCTTCAATATCGGCTGTACCTCCTCCTTCGCTTACGGAGTAAGTAGCTTGGTCAA
This sequence comes from Chitinophagales bacterium, assembly GCA_049608825.1. Taxonomy (GTDB): domain Bacteria; phylum Bacteroidota; class Bacteroidia; order Chitinophagales; family UBA2359; genus JAUHXA01. Next base: position 2,618 of record JBMYXW010000536.1, on the reverse strand, counting down.
AGCTGATGGTAACGGATTCGTTGTCTGTGATAGTAACAGTAGCACTACTGGGAGAGCCAATATTTACACCACTTTGTGAGGAAGTCAAATCTGCTGTAAAAGCGTGGTCGCTTTCAAAAACATTGTCGTCAAGGATGGGTATATTGGCGTTGGTTTGTGAGCCATTGCTTGCGGAGGTTAGGAAAGAACCGTTGACTGCACCCGCAGTATAGTCGTTGCCTGCTGTGGCTGTTCCATCTGAGGGGGTGACGGTGAAATTAACAACTACCTCTAAACCTCCTGAGGGAACATTACTCAGTACGGTATTGACACTGGCATTTCCTGCGTTTTCATTTACACCAAAAGAGGCAGACTGCAAACTGACTGTGACGGTTTCATTGTCCGTAATCGCAATGTTTTGTGCAGTTGTTGAACCCAATGTAATTCCCGAACTGGGATTGGAAATGGTCAGAGTAGCTGTCTCACTTCCCTCAAAGACATCGTCGTCTATTATGGTGTAAGTAATAGAACCTGTGGTCGCTCCATTCAAAATGGTGATGGAGTTTGCAGAGAGTGTACCATCGCCAGCTGTTATATTGGTACCAGATGCGGCAATATTTACTGTTTGGTTGCCACTTACGGCTGAGGATGCGGTGGCGGTTACGGTAATGACCGTTCCTGCTGCCTCTGTTCCTGTATTGGTGGAGACAGATAAGTTGACTTCAGGAGGAACAGAGACGTTAATGGTCGCCGTTTCTGTTGTTCCTGCTGTATCGTCCGAAAGAACATAGGTGGCGGTTCGAGCAGAAGTGCCTGGTGTTGATGAAAGACTTCGATAGGCAATGGCACGTACCAGAGTCTGAACACGGGCATTGGTAGCATTGCTATTGAAGTTGATGGTCAAGAGGTCTCCATTGGTGATTATACCATCATTGGCAGTACCGCTTGACTCGGATATAGTACCAAAGATAGTGCCTCCGTCTTGCACGTTTGCTCCACTTATGGTCAATCCTGTTTGAGAAATTGAAATTTCATCATTGGCTTCGTTGTTGGCGGTGATTTGAACGGTCAGTGAACCTCCATTCCAGTTGCCTTCTGTGTCACTTGCCGAAGCACTTCCGTCTATCTGTACGGGATTACCACTGTTTTGACCTGCGGTGTAGGAGAAGTCGGCAACGGTGACGGTGGGGGCGGTGTTGGTGGGGGCGGCAGAAACTTGCTTCAAAACAAAAGCCTGTTGCACCCAGCTAGCACCTGTAGAGCCAAAAGTATAAGCAGAAGTATGTGACGTACCCGTAGCGATTTTATACCCTGCTTCTTCGAATCCACCACTACCCAGCATCAAATCAACTAAATCTGATCCTACAGTAGCATTAAAAACATTAATAGGAGAGAAAAACGATACCAAGGCATCTCCTACTCCTAAGGTAAGCGCAAAAGATGTACTCGTTTCTGTCTGCATCCCATTACAACTGCCATTGGTATCTGGCTTAGCATCACTCCCTGTATTACCAATTGGATTTGTTTGATCAACTCCTGCAAAAGAAAGTCCTACTAAGGCGAAAACAGCACCTGTCCCAGTCACTTCGATACTTGCGGTGGATGAACTGGCACTTGATCCAAATGGCAAATACATGGAAATTACTCTAACGTCTTGACTCCCACAGTCCCTTTCTGCGTCCATAGCAAGAAACATATCTTGATTATTGTATTTTACACTAAATGTACCATTAGCTGTACCACTAAGAGCATCTGTTGAAAACATCGCAATCACCATCCTATCGTCACCTGCGGGTACATTTAAAGAGAGAGAGGTCCCAGTAACGAACCCAACATTATTTTGAAAACTTACTTGTCCGTAAACAGAACAACAGCAAAAAAGAAGAACGATAATGTAAAGGTACTTTGTTGATCTTTTCATATTTTGATCTAATACCTGTTTTTTCCAATATTTTGACTTTGAGGTATTGGTATTGAAGTGGAATATGTTTTTCATGAAAAATGAATTATTTTAATTCTTTGAACAGTTTTTGGCAGAGTAGATATTAATCTCTAGGAGGAAACGAGCCTTCTGTAGCAATAATATAGAGAACAACTGCATAAGGAGATCGTCCTCCACCTGAACCACCAACGTTTGTTACCGCAGTTACATTTCCAGCTTCAGTAGGCCCTAGTACCTCTGCTTTTTCTTGGTGAGGAGCAGGACCTATATCTCTACCACCTCTCGAACCCAATTGGATTTCTTGACTTGTATGAATTCCTGTTCTACCCCGCAAATCGGGTAAGCCAAAAGTACCACGTCCGTCTCCACCATAAAGAGTACCTAAAAGACTATAAAGAGATTGATTTTGGTCGATAGACAAAAGTTGACCATTGCAAAGAGCCCAACCTCTTGGAGCAAAACTACCTCCAAACATTCTAACTTCACCTATATAAGGCTGTATCATAAGATTATATATACTTTAATGGTAAAAAATATTTTGTTTTGAAGTACTATACTATATAGGCGTTGGCTGTTCTCCATAGTGACAAATGATATAGTTAACACATTGATGAGGGGATCTTCCTTCTGGTTCAGAGATAGACTGTACTGCTGCTACATTTCCGCTGCGGCCTGCGCTTCCTACAGTTCCTGTTGT
>JBMYXW010000535.1:0-3250 GCA_049608825.1 Chitinophagales bacterium | reverse complement strand
ACAGAGAATATGAGCTCAATCCGAACAAAACATGATTTTTGGTTTTGGATATTTAAAAATCAAGCTTCAAAAATCGAAAATCATGTAATCGTAAATCCAACGAAGGGTCAGTATCATTCCATTAAGTTTTACTCCTCCTTATTCCAAAACCCCTTGTCAAAATCCACTTTATTCGCCACCTGCGTTCCCAACAAAAAATCACCCAATCTGCGACCTTTGCCAACATCTATCATAACCAGATTCACAATAGACAACAAAGCAAAAGCTCCCCAGAAGTACAGCATATTCAATTGGAAAACATAGACCAATACTGCCATTACCGCCAAAGGAAGAAGATCGACGCTTCGCCTCAAAATGGTTTTGAAAAAGCCAGCTTCTTGATTCGTTCTCGCATTGACCAAGACCAAATAATCGGCAGCATCGTTGTGCCAACCGCCCACGACTCCATCAGCCGTTTTGTAACATCCCAATAAAGCAGCTAGAAGTCCGAACCAAAAGCTCATATTGTAGGTCAAGCCCATGCTCTCATAAGCCACTGCAAAAAATATGATGACAAACATATTTATCATTCCCATTCGCATTGTTCTGACCACCATCGAATCCCAGCGATTTTTGAAATCGGGTCGAGGATAGAAAAACTTACCTGCTCCTACTGCTCTTGCATAATCTTTGTGTTCAAACCATTTTTCGAATGAATCACCCAATGGCAGAGAATCTTTTTGTTCGTCCAAATAACGCAGTATGACCGTTTTGTAGCGGCTATCTTGAAACTGTTGCTGGTAGCTGAGTTTGTAGAGTTCCTTCAAACTCTCCGAATCTTTGGGATTCATTCGGACACGCTCCAAAGCGATGTAGAGCTGGTAGTCGAAAAAATCGGGATGGTATTCGTCAGCTATCAAAGGATACAATTGCAGCAAGTGCATAATCGCCTCTTTTGCCATTTTCTTGTCGTCTTCACTCAACTCCTTCAACAAAACTCGCCTCAATTTTTCGGGCATTTCCCCCTTTCTAAACCACGGCAAACTAACCAAAGGCAATACATTTTCCTCTTTTATGAGTTCGGTTTCGTCAAAAAGTGTCTCTCCTATTAGCAAAGTCAAATCCCAGTTCAGTTCGGGATAAACAGCCGTGGCACACAACCACCGAAAACTCATTGGGTTCAATTGTCGTTTCAACTCCTTCAATGTTTCTCTGACATTGAGACTTTTCCAATCGGTTGCAGGAATAAAAGAAGAGACCAACTCCTTTGAATCCATCGTTTTTTTGCCCTCCAACACAGCGACCAACTGATGTAGGTTTTTCGTTTTGGCGGGTAAGACGGTAAATCCTTTTTCTTGCCAAAATTCGATTTCTGTTTTTGATAGATTGGTGGTACTTAGGAGTATTTTTTCTTTCCAGTCGGAGAAAGCATCGCCCGAGAACCTCCCCTTTGTCCCCTCCAAAGGAGGGGATATCTTCTCTGAGGAAACATTTTGTTTCCCCTCTCCTTTGGAGGGGGATAAAGGGGGAGGTTGCGTAATCACCACTAAACGACAATCCCCAAACCGACGCTGCACTTCCTTCATAGAAATACGGCGTTTTTCGGCATCCCACTCCCACAAGGATTCAATTTGGTAGTTGAAAAAATAGCGGTGTACCAAAACCTCTTGTTGCTTCAATGCCTCAAACCACATATCAAACCATCGGGTCTGTTGGTCTTTGATCGAACTTTGGTCAATCAAAATCAAATATTCGGGCATTTCGCTCCTTCTCTGAAACTCAAAAGAAGGAAAACCTGCGGCTGCAATTGTTGAAGAGATGGTTTCGGGTACGTCAATGCGTTGGGTGGGTATTGTTTTTCGGGTTTGGAGTTGGGTGGCAGCATTGCGGAAAGCTTTGGAGTGGGTGAGGTTCAGTTCACTTTTTGGCACTCGAATGTTCCAATATTGCGGGGGGCGAATGTTCTCTAAGGCTTGGAGTTGAAATTCTTTTTGGGATTTGGCATACCAACGAACTATCCACATCACATACAAAAGTGAAACGATGGTCACAAACAACCAAAAACCAATGCTTTGATTGAAGTACATTTCTGACTTTGCCTTTTTGCGAGAAAATTCCTTTGAAAGATTGGTGTCCATCTTCCAAGTTTTGTCTTGTTCTTTGGGACTTGGAGTTGTAGGAGGAGGATTTTTCATTTCCCAACCTCTTGGATTGGACTTTTTTTGAGAAAGAGAAGATTCCGTTTCGGTTTTGTTGGTAGGTTTTGGAGCAGTTTTCTCTACTGTTTTCTTTTGTTTTTTAGGTGTTTTTGCCTTGCTTATTGGCCTAGTTTCTTCATGCTGAACGGACTCTATTTTTGCTTTAGAATCAGGCGTTTCGACTGGCATATTGAAGTACAAAAATGTACCCATTACCAGCAAGAATAAACCTACAAAAACACCTCCAATCGTTTTGAAGTGTTCTTGAAGGAAATCATTGAAGTAAAATGCCTCCTTTTCTGCATATCTATCATATCGGGTTTCCTCCTCCCTCTTTTCTTTCGTTTTGAAGGGAGTTTTTTTTGCCGCTTTTTTGGGCGCAACAGTAAGCTCCTCGACAGCTTGGTGTTGAATCCATTCTTCAAAATAGCGGTCAAAGGCTCTATAGAATGTGGTTTGTTCTTCTTCGTTTCCGACCACCAAAGGAGCTAAAAGACTCTTCAATTTTTCGGGTGGACAATCTTCTGGCAATAGATTCAACAATGCTTGAATCTGCAAAAAATCATCTACGCCCAAGTCAAAACCTTGTTGTTGGAGGTAGGTCAAAAAATCCTCGAAGGGTAAAATGAGTTGTTTCATTGCTATATGGTTGAATGACTGTATTGTTGAGTGCTTGTGTTGTTTTGGGCTTGAACGCTTTGTTTTTTCACTTCACTATTTTTGCGCTCAAAATCTTCTTCGTTTACCACTTGTGTTCCGATGAGGTAATCTCCCATTCGTCGACCTTCTCCAATATTCATCAATCCAATATTTATCGTAAAAATAACCAAAACAATGTACGAGAAAACGGAAGTTGGAAAGTCTAAAAAATAAATAATCCCTGCTGCCAAAAAGAGAGGCAAAAAGTCAAAACTCCGTCGAATCATTTTTTGCCAATTTGTAGCCAATTGAAGATTCTCCAAATCTACAACTACTAAATTATTGAATTTTCCCAAGCCTCTTCCATCACTCCAATTGTCGAGGTTGGAGAAGAAAAGACCTACTATTAACAAGCAGAAGAACCCAAATACCAA
>JBMYXW010000534.1:0-3258 GCA_049608825.1 Chitinophagales bacterium | reverse complement strand
TTCTGTCATTTCTTTCTATCATTTTTCTACAAATATTCAAGTCCTAACGGACTTAATCAAACCACGAACTATTTTTTGGAAACCAATAAACCCTATCCTGCGATAAGAAACGGCTATTTGTAAATCAAAATATCATTGCAAAAACCAAGAATTAACTTCAAAAGTCTGAATCAGGATTTATTTTATTGATGTTACTTAGCTGGTCGTTCATACTGACAACAGCCATGCAGATTGCTATACACTTTGTCGCTTGCTCGGTGTGTATCGCTGTCATAACCCACATCGGCTATTTTTTGCTTGATGTTGTCCAATGTGATAAGTTCGGGATTGAAGGTGACGGTCATTTCATCTGTGTCGCCATCCCAATCAGCCGCAACTACGCCTTCTACATCCTTCAATGCTCCTTCAATTGTTCTTTCACACATGCCACAATTTCCATAGACAGTAAATTTTTCTGTTTGGTCTTTTGCCAAAATATTTTCGGTCGAAGAAGCCAAAACCACTTTCATATCTGTTGATATTGTAGCCTCTTTTACTTCTGTAGTAGCTGATTTTTTGGAGCATGCAACTCCGTTCTTAGCCTTTGATTTGCAGCAACTTTGAGCATTTGCAGAAAAGCTAAAACCAATGATTGTCAATACGATTAAAAAAATGTTCTTTTTCATGTTAAAAATTTTAAATTTGTTTGAATAAAATTGAAATCAGTATCACGATAAATAGTCCCCCTATCAGCAGGTAAACTATGCGGTCGAATATTTTACGAGCTGTTGAGGGTTTTTCATTTGTCTTGCAACAATTTTTCATTTGTTAGTTTTTAGTATTCAATGATTATGGTTGTGGTTATCGTTGTGTGATTCAATAAATTTCCCCTGAACTCCAACCCCATGAATATGGGCAAGAGTAGCACCATAATGTCCTGCTTTACTGACCGTAAAGGCTGCTCCTGCGAGCATAATTACAATGACAATTTCCAACCACAATTTGTCTTTAAGAAAAAACAAACTGACCGCTTTGAGCAGCAATCCTATTCCACTCAACCACATCGTATAGCTGGCGAATAAGTCGTGTTTTTCGAGTACCAAAGATGCTGCTTGGGTTAGCCCCGTTGTGTGGGGGTGAACCAAAGTAGATGCGACATAAGCTCCTAAAAACCCTCCTGCCAATAGCAAGAATGTTATCCATGAAAGTTGTTTTTTCCATAGAAAAAAAGAAACGATTTGGGTGATGACTGCAAGCAACAACAACACGATGGGGAAATGAACGACTAAGGGGTGAAGGTTAGAGAAATCACTCATCTCTGCCTCTACAATTTCACTTTCCTCAATCTTCAAATGGTGATTCGTTTCCTGCAAACCATGCGAGATGGAAGAGTCCATTTCTTGGGCATCTGCCTCTATAGTTGTTGTATCTTGTTGCTTTTCCTTGTGGTCTTCGTCGCCATGAGCAAACACGGTATTGCCGACCATCAGTAGCATTGTCAGTATTAAAAAAAGAGTTTTGTTTTTCATTGTCTGAACTTTTTATAAAAAATATATCACTCCATTTCACACTCTAATTCATAGGTCTATTTCCAACCTCCAACGTATCCTTCACCGACCCACATTTCATCATTTTGTCTCCGAAATATGGATTCTGAATTTGTGCCACATCACTCAACCAAAACCCGCCATTATTGTCAAAAGCCATCGGGCAATACTGCACATACAAGTCACTTCCTTCAATGCCAAAAGCCTTGACCATCACCGTCAGCATATCCGAAATATTGGAGAATTGCTTGCGCTGTTCTTCCACATCTTCCGCCTTTTGCAGCAAATCCAAATGAGCATTTATTGCATTCAATTGCTGCATCCAATACGTATGCGCTTCTCCTTTCAATAACATCATATCCGTTTTGTCCATCGCTTGCTTCAATCCCACACTCGCCAATTTTGCCGCTTCAAAATCGGTAGCCACAAGTCCATCCTTCAATTCAAGATATGCGTCGGCTGTTGCACCCAATTGAGTTTTGAAAGCTTTGGGTGTTTCTGATTGGTAGTCAGGCACTTTGACTGCCACATCTTCTGCCGACATCGTTTCATTTTTAATCGCTACTTGCTTGTTCATCATGCTCGCTTTGTTGCTCAACTGTGCCGAAGCATCAATCTTAAATGCGCCATTCGTCACCACCTCTGCGCCCGCTTCCAATCCACTTTCCACCACATAAGCATTGCCCAAACTTGCGCCCAAAGTCACTAATCGATATTCAAAAGTAGGAATGTTCATTTCCTGATTTTTGACATAGACCACCGACTCCTTACCCGTCCACAAAACAGCCGTTTTGGGAACCGTCAAAGGCGTTTTGTCATCACTCTTTGCAGCCGTTTTGCTGGGCGGCAAAGGTTTGGTTTTCAGTATGCCTTTGGCGAACATATCGGGCTTCAATTTCCCTCCTTTGCTGCTCACTTCTACCCGTACCGTTGCGACTCTCGTTTGGGGATTGATGAAAGGGTCAATGAAGGTGATGGGAGCTTTGAAGGTTTTTTCAGGCATTGCAGCCACATTGAATTCGATGATGTCGCCTCTTCGAATCCACTGCAAATCCTTTTCATAAATATCAAACAGCACCCACACTTTGCTCAAATTCATGACCTCAAACATGGGACTTCCAGATTTGATATGGTCGCCCAAATTCACCATTTTTCGCATTACCGTACCGCCCACATCCGCAAAAATGTCAATCTCCGTTTTGACCACGCCTCTCTGTTCAATTTCTCGAATCGTACTGACTGGAATTTTCCACAATTGCAGCTTGTTTTTTGCAGCCTCATACAAAGCAGGTAAACGGTTCTGCAATTTTTTGGCTTCAAAGAGTTCCTTTTGAGCCGCCACCAATTCGGGTGAATAGACCGAAGCGATTTTTTGCCCCTTGCGTATCGTTTCCCCTTCCGAATTGACATACAGTTTTTCAATCCTGCCGCCCACATGCGCCGTTTGTGTACTGCTTAGGGTTTCGTCCATTTTCACCTTGCCCGTCAATAGCAGCTCTTTGCCTTCATCGCCTTCTGCATCCAATCCACTTGCAGGGCGTTTTTGTCCCACCACCGTAGTCTGAATATTCGCTAGCTTGACTGCATCGGGAGTCATTGTCAATTGTATCGGATTGTCGTTGCTGCTGCCTTCGTCCAATGGAATCAAATCCATCCCACAAAGCGGACAATCTCCTGGCTCGTTTTGGCGAATTTGGGGGTGCATCGAACAGGTCCAAATCGTTTCGCCCTC
>JBMYXW010000533.1:0-3260 GCA_049608825.1 Chitinophagales bacterium | reverse complement strand
TAAGACAGAGATTTGGAGGTTGAAGTTGATGCTGGATGAAGTGGAGACAGCTTGGGGAGTTATAAAAGTTGCATTGCAACTAAATTTAACTGCCATTGCGAATGGTGACGCTAAACCCTCGAATGTTGAATACAAATTTGAAAAACTCAATACGACTTTTGCCGATTTTGGAAACGGGAAATATCCTGTTGCTTATTCGCCCACAGGAAAATACACGCTGACTGCTTCTAAATCTGAAAATACTTTGTTTTTGACCGAAGCCGATTTTCGTAGTGTGTCTTATTCACTTTACAATTTGGGCGTTATTCAATACCAACAAAAGAATTACCCCGAAGCAAATTCTCTTTTCAGTCAAGCATACAGTCATGCACCACAAGATACTTCTATATTGTACGCTCGTGCAGTGACTTATTTATACACAGACTTGTTGGAAAAGGGATTGAAGGATATGAATGCAATACTGGATTTGGACTCGACTTATTTTGACAGCCATTTAGCGATTTTACCTTTGCTTCAAGACTTTTATTTGAGAACCACAGGCGCATTACAAGAAGAAGTATTGAAGGTATTGGAAAGATTGGGGATTGATTTAGAGGAATTGAAGCAAATAGCAGAACAACAACGATTGCGGCAGTTGTTGAGTGAAGAATGGGAGGGAGTTTATTTATTGTCCTCCAAATTTTCCAAAGACATCAAGTGGCGTAGTTTTGCAAAGTTGATTATTGGAACAGACGGAACAGTTCAGATAGACAATGAAATGATTGAAAATTTCAACTATTCACCTGTATCAGAGACAAATAAACGAGCTACTTTGGAATGGTCAAAAATAGTTGGAGAGAATGGGAATTCAAGTTCTGCAAAATTGGAACTTGGTAAAAGTACTTATGGAAAGTATAAAAAAGAAGAATGGGAATTCAATAAAAGCCGTACAAATATTTTCAACTTCTTTGAGCTTCAAAACCAACTGATTGATCAACAATTTATATCCCTCAGAGGAGGTATAATTGAAGGGAATATTACCCTTGAAGAAGAAACAGAGCGAACAGTGAGAGGTTGGACTTTTGATTTGACTCCTGCTATTTTGGCGGCTCATTACAAAGCCGATACACCTACTCCTAATTTCAATAGGGACGATTATGCCTATGTAAGCGAACCGAATCAATATGGATTGATGCGAGTGCAAGGTGAAAAAGGGCTTTGGGGCTTAACCAATATGAAAGGGGATGCGATATTGCCTTTGTTTTATGAGGGAATCGGTATTTTTAGCGATGGATTGGCGGGGATTCAAAAAAACAAAAAACTGGGTTTTATCAATCCGGAAGGGGAAGTAGTGATAAGTCCTCAATACGATGAAGTTACCATTTTCAAAAATGGATTTGCAACTGTAAAGGTGGGCGAACGGACTTATGAAATCGACAAAAAAGGCAATAGAAAAGAACTGGTACAAGCAGTACAAGTTCTTCCAATGGAAGGAAAAGACCCTTCTCTTGAACAAAAATCTAATCTTCCCGATATAGGAAAATATGAACAAATGCAGGTGAAAGAAGAAGATACTCGTCAAAAATTATTGGCTCCTGCGGGAATGGTTTATGTGGAAGGAGGGCAGTTTGTCATGGGAGACAACAAGAGCAGCGATGCAGATGAAAGACCTGCTCACCGTGTCGATGTCAATACTTTTTATATGGACAAATATGAGGTGACTAATGCCCAATTCGTCAATTTTTTGAAAGAATACGGAAGCGAGAATGTGAAAGGAGGTCAGTACAAAGGGCGACCACTTTTTGAAGAAGCAAAAGATAGGGTTTTCTCTCGAAGAGATGGGAAAATAGCACAAACCATCCGAAAGGGCTACGAAAATCAACCTGTTCGACACATTACTTGGTATGGTGCAAATGAATATGCTCTATTTTATGGCAAGCGTCTGCCAACCGAAGCAGAATGGGAATATGCAGCGAAGGGCGGAAAAAACGGTTTGAATTATTTGTATTCAGGAAGTAATAATGCAGATCAAGTGGCTTGGTATCAAGAGAATGCGAATAGCACTAAAGTGGTCGGTAAAAAACGAGCCAATGGACTCGGAATTTACGACATGAGTGGGAATGTGGCAGAATGGTGTCAAGATTGGTATTCCGCCAATGCCTATGCCTCTAAAAATGGAAAAACTGCAGCTACTCAACAAAAAGTGATTCGTGGAGGCTCTTACTATAGCTCCAAGAGTCAATTAGAAGTAAGCGATAGAGAAAGTAGTTCGCCCAATAGAAATCCGTATGTGGGTTTTCGGTGTGTCAAGGATTTTGAGATTAAGATAGATTACTGACCAGTTCAATAATCATTTGCTTTTGTGCTTTGAGCATCTTCAAAATAAACCTCAAATCTTCCATTTCTTCGCTATTGTAGGCTTTTGAAATGTAATAACGTTTGTCCTTCAATCGCACAAAAAACCAGAATCTTCCTAAAATATATGTTCCGTACAAAGGCACATGACTGTATGAAGTTGGATTGGGATTGAATAGAGTTGTTTCGGGCTTTTGATTGTTCAGCAATTGAGCTACACAAAGTGTGACCAAAAGTTGTCCAACAGGGTCATTAGATGCATCTTTTTCTTTTTTGTATTCGTGAATGAAAAAAAATGGATGTTTAGGTGCATGAAGCCCGCTCGCTACCATCCATTCTACCTTTCCTTGTATAATGCTATTGTTGTATTTGACTTTCATCTCTCTTTCTGCAAAAGAGGCAACTTTGAGTTGATACAAATCAAAATTGACTATATCTAAAATTTGGCTAATAAATTTCTCTCGTAATTCCTGTTCATTCCAACCCCTAACAAATAATTTGAGTTTCTCATTCAAAGAATTCAACCTCTTTTGTTCATCTTCTTCAATTGTGATTGTTTCCGATTGTTTTAGCCAATCAGATAAATAGCCTTCTACTTCTAATTGCTGTTTTAAACCAAAAGCATCCGTTACCATATCTTCTGTAAATGAAGAAAATTTATAAATCGGTAGTTTGTTTTCGTTGACTTTCATAGGATTTTTTTTTATAAAAATAAGCAATTTTAGGAATATTTTATCAATAAATGGATGAAAGTGGAAATTTCTACTAACCAATTTTTTAGCCTTCTTTCGATAACTTTTTGTTCGTGTACGATATTTTGAAGTCATGCTTTGAAGATAGTCTTCAAAACAATACCACTCCTCTCGAAGGTACAATACCATATCAGGCAAACCTTCTACTTCCTTATATCCTTGCGTATTAAAAAA
>JBMYXW010000532.1:0-3261 GCA_049608825.1 Chitinophagales bacterium | reverse complement strand
ATGATTGTCCATTGAGCAGGTCGTTCTTCTCCATTGGATAAATCTACCTTTTGCTTTTCTTTGAAACAGCGCACGTTTTCTACCTCCAAATCCATGAAATAAAGAGGTTCTACTATTTTATTTTGCTGTTCCATACATTTTCTTAGAATGTGATCTTGCTGAAAATAAAGGTACGATGAAAAAAAAGGAATGGAATCATTCTCACGACTCCACAACCGCCTCCTGCGAAGGAGAAGCATTCATAGCAGTATTAAATTCCATTTCAGGCTCAACAACTGGTTCTGCAAAAAAGCTGCGTTGGAAAATGATAATAGCAGCAACTCCGCATGTAATTGCAGAATCTGCGACATTAAAAATTGGTTGGAAGAAGCGGAAAGAATTGCCGCCGATGTAGGGAAGCCAAGTAGGGTAAGTGCCTTCAAAAAGTGGGAAATAGAACATATCGACCACATAACCATGCAAGAGGGGTTTGTAACCACCAGCTTCGGGCAAAAATGTAGCAACCTGTGTGTAAGTGCTATCCGAAAACAATACGCCATAAATGGTACTGTCAATGATGTTGCCAATCGCTCCCGCCATAATCAAGGACATACTGATAATCAACCCATTTGGAGCTTTGGTTCGGAGCAAATGCCGAAGGAAAAAACCAATAAACACCACTGCTACAATCCGAAACAAACTCAAAGCCAACTTGCCATATTCACCCCCAAAGGTGATACCAAAAGCCATTCCATTGTTTTCGATAAAGTGAATGATGAACCAACTAAAAATCTCGTACTCCTGCCCCAAGTGCATGTTGAGCTTTATCCAAATTTTTAGTACTTGGTCTATCAGTAATACACCTAAAATAATCAAAACTACTCTAGAAGATTTCAAATTATTCTATTTTTTTACAATGAAATATAGCTTAGGAATTTTGAATGAATAAATGTTGGATTTTGAATGATGAGAATCTTCAAAATCAACGCTTTACAAGAATAAAAGGTAAAGCTACTTATTCACTGTTCCTTATGAGCTAACAGCAATATCACATTTTCTATACAATTATTGCAGTAGAAAGTTCATTTATGGAAATTCAAATTCAAGGTTCAAATGCAAACTCAAGTAAGCGTTTGAAAAAACGATTTTAAGCAAGTCCATTAGGACTTGAATATTTGTAGAAAGATAAAAAAGAAATTACAGAACTCCATCGGAGTTAAACCCCAATATATTGTTTAAACAATGCCTGTGTTTAACTCCGATGGATTTGTTGGTTATTTTGTCTGTTTTCTACAAATATTGTACTCCTAACGGAGTGAATTTGACTTCAAAATATGAATCATTTCATCTTGAATTTTCATTTCAAAACCCAATGCAGCCTTGAACTTGAACTTTGAGTTTGTATTTGAATTTCTAAATCCAGTGCAGCATTGAACTTTCAACATCCAAAACCCAATGCAGCCTTGAACTTTGAATTTAAAACTACCTTCTCATCTGCTGTCCTTTCCGCATCGTTGTTTTCGCTTCAATGCTCAAAGTAGCATGAGGCACCGCCATCAATCTATTTTTCTGAATCAACTTGCCCGTCACTCGACAAATGCCATACACCTTGTTTTCGATGCGAATCAAGGCATTTTCGAGGTGTCGAATATACTGACGTTGGCGAGAAGCCATCTGATTCAAGTATTCTTTCTCTTGTGTCGTATTGGCATCGTCGATTCCTGCCACTCGGTTTTCTGGATTAGCAGTAGCCGATTCAATCTCCCCAATCAAGTAATTCAATTGAAGTTCTGCGGAAACCAATTTTTTCGTAATCAGTTCTCTAAACTCATTCAATTCTTCGTCACCATAGCGAGTGATATTTTTGGAGGTATTCGCACCTCCATTATTGTCGTCTTTTCCTGGCATGTTAGGTTTAATTATTAGAACGTTATCTAAAGAGTATTCTTTTCGATTTTCATCTTTAACGTCACACCATCCACTTCAATTGTAGTCGAATCCTTCAAATCCTCTACAAATTCAATTTTATCTGCCAATACTTCATTGGAGATATACGTGTCGAATTGGGCTAATACGGGTTTGAGGGAAGGGTGCTTTTCAAAGCTGACACCGATGCGGTCGGTCAAATCGAAATCCATTTCCTTCCTTAAACGCTGCAAACGGCTCACAAGTTCTCGGGCAAAACCTTCTTGCCTCAAATCTTCTGTAATCGTCACGTCCAAAGCCACGGTCAAACCATTCATACTGTTCACCAACCATCCTTCGATATCGTCCGAACTAATAACCACTTCATCCAAATTGATGCCAATCTTTTCGCCCTCAACATCTAATACATACTCACCTTTCGTTTCTATTTCTTCAATGTCGGCTTGTGTGAATTGCTTAAAAGCGACGTTGACCGCCTTCATTTTTTTGCCGAGTTTACGACCCAATTTTCTAAAGTCGGGCTTGATGTTTTTGGTCACAATACCACTCGTATCGCTCACATATTCAACCTCTTTCACGTTGATTTCCGATAGAATCAAATCCTCCACTTTCTGCAATTGCAGCTTCTTCTCCTCCTCCAATACAGGAATCAAAATTTTCTGCAAAGGCTTCCGCACATTCACATTCACATCCTTGTTTTTGCGGAGCGCCAAAACCATCGAACAAATCGTCTGAGCCATTTCCATACGCTCCTCCAATGCCTTGTCAATCAGCGAATCATCTGCCACAGGAAAGTCGGTCAAGTGAATGGATTCGGCAGCGTGTCTTTGCGTTGCAGCGTTGAGATTGCGGTACAAAAAATCGGGAAAGAAGGGCGAAACAGGTGACATCAATTGAAGTACCGTTTCGAGGCATTGATAGAGGGTTTGGTAAGCCGCCAACTTGTCCGTATTGCTTTCGCTTTTCCAAAAACGACGGCGACACAAACGCACATACCAATTGCTCAAATGGTCGGTCACAAAGTCTTGAATCAAACGGGTCGCACGAGTCGGCTCATACTCCGCATACAATCCGTCCACTTCTTTCACCAAAGAATGTAGCATCGAAATCACCCATTGGTCAATCTCAGGTCGCTCATTCATAGGAATTTCTGCCTCACTGTACGTGAAGTTGTCCACATTGGCGTAGAGGCTAAAGAAAGAATAAGTATTGAAAAGCGTCCCGAAAAACTTGCGCTGTACTTCTTGTACGCCTTCAATATCGTAGCGCAAATTGTCCCAAGGTTGCGAATTGGAAATCATGTACCATCGGTTGGCATCTGCGCCAAATTTTTCGATGGCTTCAAAAGGGTCTACG
>JBMYXW010000531.1:0-3263 GCA_049608825.1 Chitinophagales bacterium | reverse complement strand
TCTAACATTTTCAACTTAGCTTGACGCAATGCGCTGGTATAAGAAGGATTTTCAAAATAGCTTTTATAAAAATCAATCATCAATTCGCTGCTATACTCATCACTGACTTTCCACAATGAAAACATCACATTTTTAGTACCCGAATAAATAAAACTACGATTCAATGCAATCAAACCTTCGCCTGCTACCAACTGACCAATGCCGCTTTCACAACTACTTAGGACTACCAAATCTGCATCCAGTTGAAGTTGGTAGATTTCGCCCATAGACAATACGCTGTCGTGAATGTCAGTGGCGTTTGCTTCAGGGTGGAACACGATTCCCGATAGTTTGGGGAATTGGTCATTGGTCAATCCATGTGCCGCAATGTGGAGGTATTTGGCATTGGAGGCAAGGGTTTTGAAGTTGTCTTTGGTGGCAGAATCATAAAGGATTTTTTTTCCATTGAATCCTTTTTTGACAAACAATCCTTCAATGTTTTCGACTTCTTCTTCCGAAAAAGGAAGAGGTATTAGCTTGCCGCCTCTAATGGCTTCCGAGCGGCTTGCCCATTGACTGTAATCGGCTGCGAGTTCACGCATGATAGACTGGGTTTCTTCCTTGTCGCTTGTGTAGATGGGGGCAAATCCCATGAAATCGACTTTATTGGAGGTCGTGGGAGATTGGAGAGAATCCGCTTGTCTTTTTGCTTTTGACTTTTGTAGGTATTGGTGGTAGAGCGTGGTGGAATAGTGGTATTGGATTTGACTGTGATTGAGTAAGTAGTCCAACTCGTGATAAGAGGTGGATTGAAGGTCAGTTACTTCTTCTACTATCAAGGTTTCAAAGGGGAGATATTGGAGGGATGCATCGGGGATGATGACCAGTTTTTTTAGTTCATCATCGAATATATCAAAAATGAAATCTGCTAAGGGTTGTACCAATAGGCAGTAGAGTGCGTGGGATTGCTCGGTGAAGGCTTGGAAGTTTTGGGCGTGAATGGTGTTGAGGTAGTCTTGGATTTGTTGGTTGAAATTTGGAGGAAGGTTCAGGCTAATCACTTGATAATCGTCTGCTGACAGGGCAAAAATATAGCCTTTTTCGATGCCTATAAAATAGCTGAGTATGATGGTTTGCTCGTCTAAGCTCGCTTGAAGCTTGTCTAAAGAGACAGATTGCAGTTTGTATTTGAGTTGGTAATATTCGGGATAGTCTTTCTCCAATTCTTCGATGAGTGCTTGGTGTTTGAGCGTTTCATTGAAGTGTTTTTGTTTCCATTGTTTTAGATTTTCCTTGTTCTTTTGCTCTCCCTTTGCTTCCTCTATTTGTATCTTTTGGAGGTAGGTTTCGATTTGGTCTTTGAGGTTTCTTTCGTTTTGCAGTATTTTTGGGTCAATTGCAGACTTGATTTTTGCTTCATTTTCCTGTAAGGAATAGCGGAATAAGAGGGATTTCGCTTGCTCGTGAAAGGCAAATGCTTCTTGTAATGTGGATGTATTTTGGGTGTGCTGGGCTAATAGTAGCGTAGTTTCTATGGATAGCTGGCAAATAAACGGCAGTCCATCTAAAATGAGCAATTTAGAGCCTTCTGCTTTCAGTTCTTTTTGGAGTTTGTGTTGGTAATCCATGATTAGCCGACAGGTATTGAAGGCTGATTCCAAAGCCTTTGTTGCTATTGGAGGATTAGCTACTCCTAATTCACGAGAATAATCACAAAAGCCCCTGACTTTTTCAATGAGTGTATTAAGGGTTTCTCCATAATATTTAAGTGGCAGTTGTTCAATGGTGGGAAAGTGGTAGATGTTGTTTGTGGAATAATTAGGGAGACAGGCTATCAGAGCCAAATGATAGTGTTCCAATGCTTTCTTTAGCTTCCCTTGTCGATGCAAATTACTTGCTATATTGAGGTAAATAGTTTTAATAGAGTCTCTATCACCACCCCCCTGCTGACAAACCTCCAATGCTTGATACAAGTACTTCAATCCTTCTGAGTAACTCCCTTTTAGTGTCAAAATCCAACCAACCTTTCGATAATCAATATCTAAATTATGATTTTCATTCAACAATTTAGTTAATGTCAAACCTTTTTCTGCATATTCCAATGCTTTGTCCAAATCTCCCTTAGCTTGATAAACATAAGAAAGATGATTATAAATTATGCCGTTCACTCGATTTTCCCTTGGATATAACTGCTGACTGATTTGCAACGCTTTCTGGTAACAGTTAATTTGCTTGTCATAGGCTCTATTTCTGTTTAATAACTCTCCCAACCTTATAAGTGCTGCAAGCCTAGAATACAATAATTGATTGCTCACTTCTTCATATAGAGTTAGGGCGTTTTCATTGTATTGTAAAGCTTGTGTGAATTCCCCTCTTGCATTGTAAACAATAGATATATACAAATAAATATTTGCCAAATTGTATTTATCTTGCTTACTGATAGGATTTTGGTATTGATTGGCTATTTGCTTGTAATGTGCCCACTCCTCTTCATTATCTGTATTAATAAAAGTGAAGGATACTGCAATTCCGCAATACGCACTATTTTTTTTGTTCTCGTTTTCTGGCGAAAATAATTCTGAGGCTCTTTGATAATGCGAAATCGCCTCCTTATGATTGGAAAACTCTTGTTCTAAACGTCCCTTTTGAAAATGAAATTCTGCTTGTAAATCATTTTCTACCTCTTTCTCTTTTTTCAATGATTGACCAACCCGCTCCAAGAGTTGGTCTGCCTTTGTATGATTGCTTATCTGGATATAAGGCGTTACTTGGTAGAGCAAAATATAGTTTAGCAAATCTCCTTCTAACTGCTCTTTCTCCAATATTTGCTGTGCCACCTCAAAACAAGAAATCGCTTCCTCAAGCTTTCCTGACAAATGTAATATTTTTCCCTTTTCTTTGTACAATCGAGCTTTCCAAATCAAAAAAGTTGAACACTTTTCTGTATGAATGTTTAGTATATCTTCAAATGCTTGATAAAATTCATCAAAAAGAAAATCGGCATGATAAGCCTTTAGCAACGCATAAGCAGCGTCCATATAACTCTCCCATGCTTCTTTTTCCTTCAATATGAGCATTACAGGCTGCAAAAGAACTATGGTTTTGCCGTATTCTTTTGCAACAAAAGCAAGTTTCGCTTTGGTGAGCATTTCCTTTGTTGAGGATATATCTAAGGATAGTTGTTTTATTGGTGTCTCTTTCAATTTGGGGATATATTGGAGGTTAATAAGAGGGCGAGTAGGTAAGTGAGGGAGTAAAGATAGGAAATTGTTGAACATATTTTT
>JBMYXW010000530.1:0-3268 GCA_049608825.1 Chitinophagales bacterium | reverse complement strand
AGCCATTCAACACTAGCAGTTCCTGTTCAAAAAAAAACATCAATACACCAACAACCGTTCCACCAAACTCACCCCATTCACTTCCATTTTTACCAAATACAAACCTGTATTCCAATCTGCAATCTCCAAAAATTGCTGTTGAACGCCAGCCTCATAATTTCCATTCTCTTGATAGATCAACTGACCCATGCTGCTAAAAATCTGAACTGAAACCCTTGAAGTATGGTTCAGTTCAAAAGCTAATTTAGGTCTTTGATTTCGCATGGCAGGATTTGGAAACAATTGAAGATTAGCCAAAGACAAGTCAGCCAAATCAGTCGTTGAAGCCCGTTTGTCGCTGTTTGCAGGAGGCGGAATTTCAAAAGGGTAGATTTCCAAAAAACAGTCTGAAGCGTCCGTAATCACCACACTCAATTGCCATGGGTCGGGAATCAGTGAGGCATCAGGCAGTCCGCTTTCGCAAGCAATTTCGGTGATGCCAGTAGGCCACATATACGTGTAAGGTAGCGTTCCTCCTGTCACATTCGCACAAACCGTTCCTTCATCGTCTATCGAAATGGTGGCGTGAAGAGGTTCGGGGTTGGAAATAGTGAATTTTTGTTCGATACGAATCAAATCCCCATCCGTGATTTCAACGCTATAAACGGCTGGCTTCAAACCTTCTACCATTGAAGTTGTCTCTCCAATATTCCAGTCAAATTGGAGGTCGCTTACATTTTCATTGAAAGAATAGGTAATCGAACCATCGTTTGTTCCATAGCAAGACAGGTTTCGTTTGATTGCTTCAAAATCAACTATTTGAATACTTTTTACTTGCTCACAACCATTTGCATCCCTCACCAAAAGCTCATACACTCCTGTTTCCATTCCTTCAATAATATCAGTCGTCATGCCATTCGACCATTGTAGTTCATAAGGTGCAGTTCCGCCCGAAACTCTTGCCACGGCTTCCCCGTTTGCAGTTTGGGTCAAGCGAATATTGATGAGTTTGGGTTCTGGCACATCAAATTGAAGCGTGTAACTTCTGTTTTTGGCATCCGTCACGACCACGCTATACGTGCCGCTTTCGATGTTTTCGATAACAGATTCAGTACTGCCATCTTCCCACAAATAGCTGAAAGGCGCAGATCCACCCGCCACTTCAATCTCCAATTTTCCGCCCGCTTCGCCATGACATTGAGGCACATCCATTGTGAAACTTTCGGCATAAATGCCTCGTTCACGAGTGGTATAAAATTGACCTTTTGATGCTTTCGTACACCCAATATTGTCTGCCAAAGGCTGAACACTCCAATTGTAGGTAATGTAGGGGTCGAGTTTGAGCATCGCACTTGTTTCGGTCGTATAAAAAGCTGCATCTGACAAAGCAAAATTTGGTAGCAAATCTTCGTTGCGAACCTCTACAAAATATTCTTCTGCTCCTTCAATTTCTGACCAACTCAGCAATACATGTTCAAAAGGCACAGGCATGGAAGTGTTTGCAGGATAGAGTAAAAGATTTTCGTCCATTCGCACGATTTCGGGAGGAGAACTTTGGAGGAGATAAGAACGTTGTTGAAAAATATTCGCCACCATCGCTTCTGCTTGTTCACCACTGAATCTATTGGAGCAAGCATCGTAACTGTATGACATAAAGAGTGTTTCATCAGGATCCATTAGCTCACCATTGGGGTCGTATTTTTGTTTTCCAGCATAAGGGCAGTTCCAACGGTTGGACGCATAATCGGCTCTCGTATCACAAAAATAATCGCCCGTTGTCGCACAGTTAGAACCGTTTACGAGTTCTTGCTGATGTTCAGGAGGCGTTTGTCCATTTTCCCAACCCAAGAACGGATGCGGCAATGAGAAATAATGTCCCACTTCATGCGCCAATGTATTATCACCTGACTCAATACAGTTTTTGATAACCACAATCCCATCATAAGTAGGAGAAAAATAGCCACACAATCCTGCCGCTTTGCCTACGATATAGACATTGATAACATTCGGAAAATTGTGTTTGCTTATCATATCCAAACCCACAGAGACTTCAAATTGTGAGTAATAACCGCCTTTGATGATGTAATCAAAATCGCCAGCACTGTAAAACTGAATGCCTGTATCTGTAAAATCATCGTTCAATTCACACAATACCCGATAAGTTTCTTGTGCAGAATAAAAACCATACGGTTTGTCGAGATGCCCTGCTCCAACTATGTGCATTTGCATGGGAACATAGAGTGGTTCATCTGCCGATTTTAGATAGTTTTGTGGTTGTTGTCGAAATTCTTTGAGCCACTTCAATTGTTTGGTAGATAGCTCTGTACCACAAGGTTCGGGAATCGTTTGAATGGCGGTTTGAGATTGGATTTGGGCTTGCAAATCGACTGTGAAGATTGCAAGGAAACAGAATAGTATTAGATGGTAAAGTGGACGGTTCATGTATTGGAAGGATTTGGAGTATGCACTGATGTTTTCTTTTGAACAGGAATTTATAGATGGAAAAGAACTTCTGTGCTGAATTTATACAATGCCTGCATGTATTACTGTTTAATGGAGATTTCTTAATATCATTCTATGACAAAACTCGTCGATTTACATCCCCCTAAGTCCCCCTTCAAAGGGGGAGTTTCCTCATTATCAGTATATTCCCCCTTTGAAGGGGGCAAGGGAGATGTTGCGTCAGTTTTGGTACACTATTAAGAAATTTCCGTTACACGGTATTAAGTAATCTTTCTTTTCCGTTATTCCTTCCTGTTCAAAGCTAAATGTCCCTCAAAAATACCACTACATCCCAATAAAAAGATGATTTAGAAGCACCAAAAGCACTATTGTCGCATAATTGGCTTAGAATAACAAGATTTGAGGTGACACCTTTGAGGAATCGAAAAGGTGTAATCTCAAATTCGAGTGGATGGAAAGATATCACCTTCTCCATTCTTCCGAAGATTACACCTTTTCACTTCAAAAATTCACTACCCAAAAACCTTTCGCTCCAACGTATTCTTCGAGACCTTCAATACTTGTCCACTTTCCATTCCTTCAATGGTCAAACCTTCAATCGAAGCACGAACCAATCGCAATGTTGGAAAACCCACTTTGGCGGTCATTCTACGAACTTGGCGGTTTTTGCCTTCGGTCAAGGTCAGTTCGAGCCAAGAAGTAGGTTGGTTTTTGCGAAAGCGGATAGGGGGATTCCGGTCGGGAACATTTGGAGGGTTTTGTAGTAGTTTGACGGCTGCTTTTTTGGTGTGGTAAACCTTCTTGCTTACCTTGATATCCACGCCTT
>JBMYXW010000529.1:0-3273 GCA_049608825.1 Chitinophagales bacterium | reverse complement strand
GCTGTTCGGCAATGTACCATTGAAGGAAATTAACGGTAGCATAGTCATTTTCACCCGTAGCAAGGTGCATCAGTTTGTGGATAGAATTGGTTACTTTTTGTTCGTGTTCATACACCTGTCGAAACAAAGCTTGCACGGATTCAAATTCATGGGGAGGCTGTGCAATAGCAGGGGTAAGCGCATGTCCATCGACCTCGCTGATATAACGAAACAGTCGAAGCATGTGTTCCAGCTCTTCACTCGATTGACGGTGCATAAACTGCGAACAACCTTCCAAGCCCTGTTTGTCGCACCAACTCGCCATCGACAAATACAAAAAAGAGGCGTATCCTTCTAAAACAATTTGTTGGTTGAGGGCGGCTGTCATTTTTTCGGAAATCATATAGAATTTAAGTGTTTAGTTTGATAATGTGTTTTATTGAAACTTGTACTTGTCTTTAAAACCAAATTGCCCATTTTGTTCAAAAAAAGTCAATATACCATTTTGGAATCACTTGATTAAAATTCTCATACCACTCCAAAACCTCTTTTGTTTGGGCTAATAAGATTTCTATCTGTTTCTCGCCATAGGGGATTGCCCATGGAATTGCACCCAATTGATTGACTCCCATATACAGAGCCATCAACTCAAAAAAATCAACAGGCACATCATTCTCAAAGTATCCATTGATTTGACCAGACGCAAACCAAGGGCTTTCGCTCGCAGACCAATTGGTTCGGTTAAACTCTTCCCACGGATCGCCAAAATCCAGTCGGTTGAAATCTATCACTGCCAGTTCTTTTTTGGGCGTAATCAGCATATTACCGATGTGAAAATCGCCATGATGGAAACATATTGGTCTTTCCTTCAATAGATTTCTATGTTCTTCAATGTAAGCCAAAATCTTATCCGCATGTTCTAAATTGAGTCCGCAATTTTGGTATTGCTCTATTTTGGTGTTTATTTTTTTGTTGTAATGTGTTGCCCAATCGGTGTGATTCACAGGCGCATTTATTTGATGGATTTCCTTCAAAATAGTTCCCGCCTCTACTCCAAAATCGTACTGTTCTTTCTCTGAAAAACTGTTCAATGCTTTGTTTACTTCGACTCCTTCAATCCAAGAAAACAGCCGAAAAGTATTTTTTCCTCCATTGCAGACTCCTTCTTCTATCAACTTTGATACCCGTACATTTTTGCTGTTTAGCTCCGTCAAAGCCTTGTAGTGTGCTTTTTCCTTCTCCAAACTGATTCCGTCTGATATTCTCAACAAGAATTGAGTACTACCCTCTGTTTGTATGTGGTATTTTTCGTCGTGCGACCAACCTTCGGTTATTTTTTGAAGGATTTTCCATTTATTGGAGTTTGGGATGTCGGTGAAAAATGTTTTCATTTTATTGCTCTATTATTTGTACCGCCTGTTCAAATACAATGGGGTTTCGAGAATTGAAGTCACTCCATAGGAGTAAAATATTTGTAGAAAATCTGCAAAAAGAAATTTCCAAACCATTCGGAGTTGAAAACAGGTCTTTTTGACGATGATTACTGCTTTTGGACTCAAACACAATAAGCACAGTCTTGGTTTGGTTAGCTCGGATTTGGATTTGGAAATTTTCTTTCATTAAATTTGACAAAGTACCAAAACGCTTGCCTAATAGAAAATATACTTTGGTCATTGAAGGCTTTGACCCAAATACCTCACAAACAATATTGGTAAGTGTTGTCAAGGATGAGTAGCATATAAGGAGACCGAATTAAAGCAAACTAATATATTCTGCTACCTTACGAATTGCTTTTCGGCTTTCTGGCACGTAATCTGCAAAAAAGTGCCAAACATGCAGCATACTTTCCCATACCTCCAAGGTGACTTCAAGGCCATCTTGTTTTGCTTTTTCTGCCAATTTGAGCGAATCGTCCAAAAGAATTTCGTGTGTTCCGACTTGTATCAATAGGGGCGGTAAACCCGACAAATCAGCATAAAGGGGCGAAACCAATGGGTGATTTGGAGGTGTTTCTTTGAAGTAATCTTTGGAGTATCGGCGAATATCGGCTACTGCAATGATGAGGTCTTTTTGGGCTTTGGTACGGTAACTTTCGTTTTCGCCCACCAAATCTACCCACGGAGAAAGCAAAACGGCTGCTTTGGGTTGTGAGATTTGTAGTTCTTTCATTTTGAGCATACTGGCAACTGCCAAACCGCCACCTGCTGAATCTCCCATAAAAATGATTTGTGAAGGAGAATACTCGGTGTGTAGGTATTCGTAAACACTGATGGCATCTTCAATAGCAGCGGGAAATGGATGTTCGGGAGCGAGTCGGTAGTCTATCGCAAGCACTCTGGCATGACAAGCTTTGGCAATGTGGGCAATGAGTCGTTTGTGGGTATTGACCGAACAAATCGCATAGCCTCCACCATGTAGGTAGTAGATGATACTTGATGCAAGCGGTTTTGAAGGAATCGAGTGAGGAATGAACCAAGTAGATGGAATGTCATTGATTTCCGTTTTCTCCATTTCCACCTTCAAGTTTTTGACCGAAGGTAGTTTATGAGCTTGTCGTTCAAAGTATTTTCGGACAACCTCAATTGGATAATGCTTTCCTGCTCGTTTGCGTCGTTGCCATTTGAAGTAAGCTTTGATGGCGTGGCTTTGAAGACTTTGCATATTACATCAATCCTGAAAATCGTTCACTGACATTGTTCCAGTCCACGACATTGTAAAAGTTGGAAATATAATCACTTCGGCGATTTTGATAGTTGAGATAGTAAGCGTGTTCCCAAACATCAATGCCTAAAATTGGAGTTCCCGCTTGTTCGACCAGACCTGTCATTAGAGGGTTGTCTTGGTTTGGTGTCGTGGTGATGAATAGTTTTTTGTCTGCGCCCACACACAGCCATGCCCAACCTGAGCCAAATACAGAACTGGATGCTTTGGAGAAAGTTTCTTTGAATTTTTCGACATCTCCAAAAGCGGCATTCATCGCTTCTGCCAATTGACCTTCGGGCTGTCCGCTTGCTTCGGCAGGGCCTATGACCGACCAAAAAAGGCTGTGATTGAAGTGACCTCCACCATTGTTTCTCACACCGATATCAGCATCCTTATCCGAAACACTCTTCACGATTTCCTCCAATGTTTTGCCTTCAAAAGAAGTCCCTTTCACAGCCGCATTGAGCTTGCGGACATAACCTGCATGGTGTTTGCCATGGTGGATTTCCATCGTTTGAGCATCAATATTGGGGGCTAAGGCATCAAAACTATAGGCCAAAGCAGGTAGGGTAAAGACTGTTTGTTCAGTTG
>JBMYXW010000528.1:2975-3275 GCA_049608825.1 Chitinophagales bacterium | reverse complement strand
TTTGGACATATAC
The DNA here is from genome assembly GCA_049608825.1 of Chitinophagales bacterium. GTDB lineage: Bacteria > Bacteroidota > Bacteroidia > Chitinophagales > UBA2359 > JAUHXA01. The sequence continues at coordinate 3,262 of JBMYXW010000528.1, read as the reverse complement.
CCAAACAATCGAGTCGTAATGGGAATGTGGAGATAAAACATAAAAATAGTCATCAAATTCATCGGGAAATCAAAAACTGTCCAATGCCCTGTTGTTGAAGAAAAAAATACAAATCTCTCAATCAAATGATGGTTTTCCATCAGTCCTACAATTTGCCCTCCAATGCTGTGACCAAAGAAATAAAGTTTCTGATTTGGGTAGCTTTCTTTCAACAACTTGACCGCACCAGTCATGTCTTTGATTGCCCAATTTCGGAGATTAATTTCCTCACTATTTGATGCCGATTC
>JBMYXW010000528.1:0-2965 GCA_049608825.1 Chitinophagales bacterium | reverse complement strand
CAATGCGACATAGCCTTCTTCTGCCAAAAAAATACAATATCGCTCGTAAAACTCTTTGGGTATTCCCATACCTATGCAAAGTAAAATCACACCTTTGGGCGGTAATTTGGGTTTGAATAAGAACGCAGGGAGTTTGAAGTTGTCTGTTGTGGAGATTTCAAGAAGCTTTTTCATTGAAGTTACATTTTTTATGGTTCTCTGACAATTTTTGCGGCCACCTTAGATCTAACTCAAACTCCAAGCAGCATAGTAGCACCTTCACAGAAGATAAAGGTATCGAATATACTCGTATTTTCAATCATGCCTTTTGGTTTCTCACCTCCTCCAAAAATCCGCTCACTTCCTTTTCATTTTTCAGCCTGTAAATCGTTACCTCCTCTTTTGCACCTTCCAAAAAACGCAATATTTTGGGGCGACTTTGATTGGGGAAATTCCACAAATAATGCAAGAACTCAAACGAAACTCTTTCGGGGCAATTCGCTCCCATACTCGGTCGGTCACGCCCAAAATATTGCAGATTACGTTTGAGAACTCTGGGGATGCACTTCCATCTTGGAAAATCCAAAAATACCACTGTATCAGCTTTGGTCAGTCGCCATTCCAAAGTACTCGAATAATTCCCATCCATTATCCACTTTTCCCCTTCCACCAAACCATTCAGCGTTTCTTGCCATTCAATTTTGGTGGATTCCACCCAGTTTGGCTTCCAATAATATTCATCCAGATGAATGAGAGGAATTTGAAGTAATTCCTGCAATTGAAGCGACAAAGTAGATTTCCCTGCCCCTCCACTACCAATGATGAGAATTCTTTTCATGACTGTTTATTTTAATGCTTTTATGACACAGTAAGAAACGTATTCTATGGCATAAACCCCATTATTCTGTCCAAACACTTGTATTTGCATTTGAGCCTTGAATTTGAATTTGAATTTCCTTAACCATCTGCTATCACCCCCAAAGTATATTCCAACATTTCCTTTGTAAAATCCAAATGCGTCACAATTCGCACCAATTTAGGTCCCATCGGAATCACCAAAATTCCTTTCTCTGCCCATTTCGCTACAAATTCTTGGGTATCGACAGCTTCCTTCAATTCAAAAATCAAAATATTGGTGTGAACAGGCAAAACTTGCTCCACATAAGGTTGAGTCTGCAAAACCTCCAACAACGTTTGAACTGCTTGATGATCCTCAGCGAGGCGTTCCACATTGTTTTCCAAAGCGTACAAACCTGCGGCAGCCAAATATCCAGCTTGCCTCATTCCTCCGCCCATTACTTTCCTTACCCTTCGAGCCTGTCGAATAAACGCCTTGTCGCCCACCAACATCGAACCCACAGGTGCCCCCAAACCTTTGGACAAACAAAAGGAAAGACTATCGAAAACCTGCCCCATTTCCATTGCTGAAATCCCCGAAGCCACCAAAGCATTGAAGATACGAGCACCGTCTATGTGAATCGGCAAATTTTGCGCTTTTGCAGCCGCTTTGATTTCCTCCAATTGAGCCATTGTATAGTAAATCCCTCCTCCTTTATTGCATGTATTTTCCAACCAAACGAGGCTTGTAACAGGCAACCAGTCATAATCTGCATTGACATTATTGGTCACAAAATCAGCCGTTAATATGCCATTGTTTCCTTGCATCATTTTGAGCGAAACGCCCGAATGAAAGGCATGACCCCCGACTTCATACTGATACAAATGTGATAATTCGTGGGTAATGACCTGCTCCAAAGGTTGGGTGTGAACCTTCAAGGCAATTTGATTGCACATCGTTCCAGAAGGGCAAAAAATAGCGGCTTCTTTGCCGAACATCGCTGCGGTTTTTGCCTCCAATTCGTTCACCGTTGGGTCTTCGCCAAATACATCATCGCCTACTTTTGCCGCAAACATCGCTGCGTGCATCTCGGTAGTGGGTTTGGTCACTGTGTCACTTCGTAAATCTACTATCATGGATTTTGTTTGTTTTTAGTATTGAATACCATCAGAAGATAGTGAGGTGTAATCTTTCGGAAGAATGGAGAAAGGTGACATCTCGCTATCGGCTTCGAGATTACACCTTTTCGTTTCACTCCAAGATGTCACCTCAAAACCTTAAATCACCACTGATACATGGTATTGAAGCTGTAAAGTTAGCAAGGAATCACTTCTTTTTTAGCTGTTTTCCACTTAAATAAAGGGTCTTTGAGGCGGTGCTTCAATTTATACAATACTTCTCTCTGCTCCCACTCGTCCTTTTTGGTTTCACTCTGCAATCGGTGAATGTCCTTCAATCGACTTCGGTAAAAATCAGCTGCTTGTTTGAGTTCGGTGATGTTTACACCCGTTTGTGCGCCTCCAATGCTTTTGTTTTGCAGCAAGAGTTCTTTTTCTTCTTTGTAAGTCATCAAATCGTTGTTGAACTGTTCGATTTGGTCGTTTACCATTTCTATTGAGTCTTCGATTTCACGGATAAAATCAGGTTTGGTTTCCAATCTTCGGTCTTGATTCCGAGTGCTTACAGACAATACTTTGACTCCGTTTGTGGCGTTTAGACGGACGCTGCTGTGCTCCATTTTATTGGACAAATTCGAGAATACGATTTGATGTGTTCCTGCTGAAAGCTGTGTTTTGGTCGTTCGTTCTACTTCGGCAGCGTTGAGGTAAACAGTCGCTGCTATGACCTTGCTTTGAAGGGTTTTGGCTATTGTTTGGGCTTGAAGGATTTGGATAGTATAAGTGCATAAGCACACGACAAGAATGAAGAAGATGTTTTTCATTTTGAATAATGGATTTTTGGTGTAAAGTAATCGTGTTGTTTAGAACTGAATAGATGTATATTTTCTTGTCTTGTTTGTTTAAAAGAAGAAAAAAATAGCTATTTGACCTCAATGTTGGACATTCTGCCTTATATTTGAGGAACAATGATTTGTACGTTTTTTAGGAATTTTGAATGAATAAAATGTAAATTTATTTTTCTGCAATT
>JBMYXW010000527.1:0-3285 GCA_049608825.1 Chitinophagales bacterium | reverse complement strand
AATTCCATTCCTCTGCAAATACAAGAATCCTTCCCCCTAAGTAGCAAATAACGATTAAAATGAAAAATATTGTTGATAAACAGTGTTTTATGAAGTTTTAATCATTGATATGAATACAATCGACTACTTACTTCAAATACAGTTTTTTAGAAAAGCCAGACCATAAATTTATAAACCTAATACCTAAAGCTGTGAAGAAGTTTCAATCACTTGCATCCAAAATTGCAATTGTATTTACCCTCGTGTTATTTTGTTCAACTCTCCCCATTCAAGCCAATCCACTGCCAATACCCAAAAATATCAAACACGAAAAAGTGTTGGGTTATCAATTGTATCCATACATAGAATTGAAGAACAACACCTTTTTTGTAATTCAAGATGAAATTACTTGGCAACAATATTTCATGTCGAATCACCAGGATTTGCGTTCTTCAAAAGTAGTAGATTTGGACTTCAAGGATGAAATGGCCATTGTCATCTTTAAGAAAACCCATGAAATATGGAAGCTCAATACTAAAAAAGTGACCAACCAAAATGGCAATTTATATGTAGCTTATGAAGCCAACATCATTGGAGTAAATGCCTTCAAAACCTCTAGTTTCCTGCATATTATCAAGGTCAAGAAAAACGAATTCAAGAATGTTCGCTTTTTTGAAAACCACATTCCGATTACAGATATTCCAGTAGATGAAAAACCCATAGATGCCATTCCTACGCCAATTACTTTTGTTCCCGAACTTGAAGAAAAACTTGATACGGACATGAGTATGGACAATGATCATACAGAGGAAATGATGGGAACTTCCAAGAGTGAAATGAAAGAAGACCCCGTAGAGGTGGACAATCTCATTGAATCGGGTTTGTATAGAGAAAACCCAGATTTAGAAGAAGATGATTTGTTTGAAGATAAAATGAAGGACATTCGAGATACAGATTTAGAAGAAGATGATTTGTTTGAAGATGAAAAGGTCATTATGACCAGAGAGGAGGCAGCGGAATTACAGAAAAAGAAAGAACAAGAAACGTCAGGTATCAACAATACCGAACCTTCTATTAAAGACAAATTGGCTCAAATAGAAGAAGAAAGTGAGGCAATGGCAGAAGAGCAAAACGAAGAAATAGATGCCACTACTTCCCCCTACAAAACCCATCGTATGGCGAAAGTGGATGAAACCACCAATGCAGCTATGGAAGAAATGGCGGAATCCAATCAACAGTTTGGCTTCAATGTGTTTGAGCAACTCACTGAAACTGAAAGTGGAAATATTGTTTTTTCACCCTTTGCCCTTTCTACTGCCCTCGCCATGTCCTATGCAGGCGCACGGGAAGCCACCGAAGCCCAAATGCTTCAAACCCTTCAATTTCACCAGTCGAGCAAAAATCTCCACAAAAACTACGAAAATTTATTGGCGGAATTGGTATTAGATGGAATGGCACTCAACAACGAAAATACAGGCACGGAGTTGGTGATTGGCAATGCGATGTGGTTGGACGACAAATTTCAATTGAACGACCCTTACAGCGATATTGCCCGAAAAAATTACCGAGGCAGTTTGCGAAATGTCAAATTCAAAGATAAGGACGTATTCTTGGAAGAACTCAATAATTGGATGAAAGTCAAAACGGCTTACAATATATTAGACGAAGTACCCACAGACTTCAAACCCAATGAATCCGCTATTTTGCTCACCAATACCCTACACCTCAAAACGAAATGGGATTTGCCTTTTGACCGCTCTATCACCCAAGCTGCAGCTTTCAAATTGACAGAAGAAAAAAGCCTTCAAGTGAACATGATGCACACAGAAGATACTTTTGGTTACTTTGAAAACAGCATGGTCAAAACCATTGCGATTCCCTGCAATGACGACTATACAATGTTGGTACTCATCCCCAAAGCTTATTTCCAACTCAAAGCCGTTCAAAAAACACTCATGCGTGGAGGTTATACACATTGGCTCACTGCAATGAAAAACCACAAAGTTAGGTTGTCGCTTCCTCGATTCAGCTTCAATACACAAGTCGATATGGTAGCACCTCTTGAAAAAATCGGTATGACGGAACCTTTCGACAAAAAAGCAGACTTCAGTGGTATGTTCAACAAACGAAATGCTCCCATCGGCGATATTTTTCATCCAACACACATTCACATCAATGAATCGGGAATCAGCACAGAAGAAAACAGCAATACTTCAAGGGCTGGAAACTGGACAGAGTCAGATGAAGAAAGTGAATATATTTTTGAAGCCAATCGTCCGTTTATGTTTTTGATTATTGACAACAACCGAAAGCATTTGTTGATGATGGGTAAGGTCATGGAGCCTGAATTGGCGGAGTAAAACAGCAAATTATCTACTTTCCATTTCCACCCTTTCCAAATACACTTTCACAAAATCGGATTCTTCAATCCTCGACCTTACCCAAGTTAAATAATCAAAATGCTCCAATTCTTTCTGAAAACGAGGGTTCTCCAACATTTTTTCCAGCTCTTCTTCCAATTCTAAAAATGCCTCTCTTTCGTTGGCATAAGGCGTTTTTTTGAGAAAATTGAGCAATACTTTTTCGGAAACATAAAGTTGTTGGAATTGAGAAAGATAGCGCTGGGTTGAACGAATAATGGACGGCAATAATTCCCAATTGTCCAATTCGTAGTGGGCTATCAAATGCAAGATTCTTCCGAATCGAAACAACTCTCTATTGAAAGTCAAGTCATTGTTGTGGATAAAATGCTCCAAATACACCAAACATTCTTCATAGTTCTTCACTGCAAAATGTACATAGCCAAAGAAGTAGTAAAATGGATAGCGAAAGGCTTCATTCAGTTTATTTCCAAATTTTTCAAAACCCACTTCAATATCTGGAATCATTTCTAAGGCTTCTTCAAATCGTCCATTTTTGACCAGTGCATTAAAAACCATTGCAGTAGTCGAACGAAAAACCAACAGCTCTTCAACTTGTGTCAATTGTCGTTTGGTATTTTTTGCAGCATTTTTGATTTTTTCTAAGACTTCAAAAAAACGATTGTAGTCTCGAAGCTCGTTGTAATTGTGGAGTAAATTATTGAGAGATACCAAATAATTGACAAAGCTCCGATTGATTAAATCTTGATTGGACTCAAAAAGCTCGACCAAGTATTCACGGCTTTCACAACTTGACTCCAAATCGCCAATTGTTTCATGGCACAAGGCATTGATATTAAAAAAGTGCATCTTGGAAAGATTTGAAGTTGCATCCTCGCTATTTTGTAGTAGAGAGTCAGCCAAAAGTAGTCGATAGGCTTCTTCG
>JBMYXW010000526.1:0-3288 GCA_049608825.1 Chitinophagales bacterium | reverse complement strand
TGTGGAGTCGCAGCCGATGTTCAAACCTTATATGGAATGGCAGATTTTTGATGCTAAGGATGGACTGATGGAAGAAGGAAAGGTGAATGTGAAGGCATTGGAGAAGTTGCAGCCTTGGCCATTGAAGTAAAAAAAGAAATGAGGAAGCGTTTCCACTTCCTCATTCTTACAGGATATAAAACAAATATATGATAAGAGAGATTATTGTCGAATCATTTTAAATACTCCTTTTACAGGAACTTGTGTCGTTACACCTTGATTCTCATAAGTTGCTTGTCCAGTAAAAGTTCCTCTAATAAGGTCTCCCGAATTTGGACCAAACTGAGTGACCTCCATAGTAGTCGAACCTGGAACCAAATCGTAGAATTTCCCAGAGCCTTCTGCCCCAAAGTAACCTGTCACATTGTTGTATGTACCTGTACTTGTTACGTTTTCTGTTTGAATATTTGTAAAGTAATAATTATTCAAATCAGGATCAGATTCTTCTCCACTTATAGACATATTGTCTCCACCTGTTTGTCCATTTGGATCGCCAAAATGTACATTCACATTTACAAACAGGCGATAAAGCATATCATCTACTTCTATGCTAAGAAACATTGGTAGTTCATCACAGGCCTTCAATATTCCTGCATCTACAACCTCGCTGGTCAAGTCCAAAGTTTGAACAGGGCTTGCTTTTACATTAACAAGGTCAATAACACTGATTTCGCCAGAAACATCGTCACATACATTGACTGCAAATTCAAATGTGCCATCTATTTCCAACGGATAAATAAAATGAAGGTCGTCCAGTACAAAATCAATGTAACCCTCTGTAATCATCATATCATTGCAGTCCGTTGCCGAACCTGTGACAGTTACAAAATCATTATCTGCGCCCGAAACCACAATTGTTCCCAAATCAGTATCATTTGCATAAGGACCGTATTCTTGCTCAAAAATCACATTGTCGCATCGGTCTAAAATAGTAATGGTAAAGACTTCATTGGCAGGGAAATTGTAAAATTCAAATTCTCCACTGCTGTCCAAATAACCACCTCGTCGTAAGATGTCTTCTACCTCCACATAGATTTGAAGAAAAGGCATAACTACGTCTTCTCCTGTAGTATTTCGAGAAATCACCTTACCCGTTACCGAAATTCGCTCACCTTTGTAGTCGCAGTTCCAAGAACTAAAATGAGCCACATCACCCACATAAAATCCTCCCTGCAAAGTTGCACTGCCTTCTTCAAACCATACACCTAAATCTTCATTGTAAGACCAAAGTGGAATCGTAGCAGGTGCATTGTCTCGGATTTCAGCAGGAACAGGGAACGAAAGCGTGGCTGGGCTTCCATCTTTGAGCTGCAATTCATCGCCATTGTCTGCCAATAGTTCGACATTCAACATTCCATACGTTCCCAAAAGCACTTCATTGCCTTGATTGTCCACACCACTCAAATCACCAACCATTCGGGCAGGCAAATCGTTGGCAGTTGGGTCAATCCACGACATTGCTACATTCACATTGCCTGTATATTCACCACCACTTTCGTAGCGAACACTATTGGAAAACAATTCCAACTTTGCACTGCTTGGATGCGTAGCCGTTCCTCCTGTTGAAGAAGAAACAGTGCCTATAATGGTTTTGTCCAAGAGTTTAATTTTGGTGTAATTGTAGCTATCAGGAGTCACGTTCATTTTGCGGAAACCTTCAAATTTCCCCATTTCACGCACTTTGATAAACGCCCCATCACTCGCTACTCTCACATTGCGGTACAAAAAATTGCCATTTTCGTCTGTCGTAGTGGCTTCAAAACCAGCATCGGTTTTCAAGAGCACTTCACTATCTGCAATGGGATTGTTGTTTTCGTCTATCACCAAACCAAAAATATTGGTCGTGACAAGTTTTTTTGCAGCAGGCAGGTTGATTACTTCTTTGCCAAAATCTTCTTCTTTTACACAGCTATTGAAGAAAGTGGTTATTCCTACCAAAAGAAGTAGGGTGAGTATTTTTTTGGAATAAGAGGAAAAATGTATCGTGTTCATAAGTCAATATTTTTTGTTGTATTGTTAAGCATTTGTAGCTGCTACTTGCCTTTATAAAACCCTTGAAGGCAAAAACGCTGCTTGGTGAGAAAAAAATAAATTTGATGTCTGCCATTAAATTTGTGGTTTTCAAAAATCAAAGCTGAAAACAATTTCTATCTTTGCTCACCAAAAATAAAATGCCTTCTAAAGCAGTTATTTAGGAAAAACAACACCATGCAACTACTCCAAGTCTTCAAATTGTTTCGATGGGTCAATCAAGGCTTCATTATATTGACCCTTTGCTTACTCCAATATTGTCTGATTCAACCTCTGTTCCCTTTTTTGGGCATGACTCCCAGTTTGGACACCTTTCATTTCTTTTTGTTGGTCACCTCAGTCGTATTGATTGCAGGAGCAGGTTATGTCATCAATGACTATTTTGATGTCACTGCTGACAATATCAACAAGCCAGAAAAAGTCAAAATTGGCTTGGGCAAACCCATTACTCAAGCATTTGCAATGCGTAGTTATATTGCTTTCAATATCTTGGGAATTGCAATGAGTTTTTACATTGCATGGAGTGTGGGCAACTATAAGCTGGGGTATATTCATATTTTTGTAGCTGCAATGCTTTGGTTTTATGCTACTACATTGAAGGGAAAACTTTTGATTGGCAATGTCGTGGTCTCTTTTATCATTGCTCTTTGTGTGGCACTGGTGGCATTTTACGACCAAAATTTACTGCAATCTGTGCTGTATCAAACCAAAGAAGGTTTAAAATCCTTGATTGAAGGCTTGACAGGCTTTGAAATCAGCAGCACAAATGAAGCTCCTCCAAATATTGAAGCCACCCAATTCATTTTAACAGTCATTGGAGCGTTTTCTCTTTTTGCCTTTTTGCTAAACTTTGTGCGTGAAATCGTCAAAGACATTCAAGACATAGATGGTGACAAGGTGGCAAATTATCAAACTTTGCCGATTGTGGCGAGTGTAGGCTTTGCAAAATTAGTGGCAGCAGGTCTGAGTTTGTTGTGCTTGAATTTTGTAATAAAAGTCTTGGTAGAGGAGCTATTGTTGGAGCAATATGTTTCGGCAATTGGAGGAACTATTTTGGTCGCCTTGCCGTTGATTGCGATTGTAGGTTTGTTGTGGCGAGCGTTTCAGATTCCCAAAGACTTCAAGTTAATCAGCCAATTGGTCAAGGGAGTGATGTTGATGGGTTTACTATACTTACCTTATTTTGCTTCTACGATTAGTGAACCGACCGAACCTGCT
>JBMYXW010000525.1:0-3289 GCA_049608825.1 Chitinophagales bacterium | reverse complement strand
GTTTGAGAAGTAGTACCTCCCGATGTGAAGGTGAGTGAGGAGGGAGAAACGGTATAGTCTGTGGAGTTGGTAGCTGTTGAACTTCCCAGGGCTACTATATCTATCGTGCAATCTGCATCGGCTGATAGGGTGACATCAACAGTGATGTCGGTTGTTCCTGTATTTCCTTCGGGAGTAGAAGCGGTTGTTGCATTGAAATTGAAGGTGGGAGTTGATGAACCTGGAATGGAAAAATTGTCAAACTCGGCATCCTCACTACCTGTGGCATGATTCCAAACTGCTCCAAAATGATTCAAAGGAGTGTTGGTATAGGTATTGTCAATGGCTGTTCCAGAGGCAGCGATGCTGGTAACGTTGGAAGGGTCTGCAAAATTGCCTCCATCATTTCTTACGTATAATGCCCATTCATCGGTAGCTGGATTGTAGGTAACTCCAATGCTTAAATGGTTGGTGCCATAGTCTGAACCATCCACTACAATATCTGTTAGCGTACCTCCATTCAAACCACTGGTGAATCGAACCAAACGCACATTGTCGGTAGTACCACTATTCCCTAAAACTACGGCATAGCCTGTTCCATCGGCTAAATTGGAATTGGAGCCTGCTATGACCACTCCCACTCCATAATTTCCGTTGGCAAAACCAGACGGATTCGAGCGGCTTTGCTGCATATTGAAAGTCCAAGTCATCAGTCCTGTATTGGTATCTAAGGTGGTATTGTATAAGGAAGAAACATCTTGGGTTAGATAGGATGCTCCGTTTGAACCTGTTCCTTCAATAACCAATTGTCCTCCTGTTTCGGTAATATCTACTGTGCCTGCTGTTGCTGCGGCTGTCCAAGCAGGATTTAAAGAGTTGTCATTGAAGTCGTCCAACAATTGTTGGGCTTGGCTTTCTTGCAGACAGAAGAAAGCTGATAATAAACTGCAACAGATGGCAGCAAATTTTAGCTTGTATATAATTGTTTTCATCGTGTTTTAAATTGTGTTTAATTTTTTTTATGGACTTAGAAAATTAGGGATTGCAATCGCTAACCTCACTGTTGGTAATTTGTGGGCATGGAGGGGCTGCAATGCAATCTGCGTTGATGGGAACATTGTAAACAGTGGTATTACAATTGGTGTTGTCGCTTACTTCAATGGTAATTGGGCTTGTTGCGCCTGTGGGAATATTGAAGGCTCCTGTCGTGTTTGCACCTTGCGATACGCCATTGAAGAAAAGCTCGTAGCGGACATCACTGCCGTCTGTTACTTGTGGAGCTATATTGACTTGTCCTGCTGTTCCTCCACTGCAACTGATTTCGGTTTCATTAACTGTGGTAATGCCTTCTTCTACGCTGATGTTGAGGGTGACATTTTCGTAACATTCTTGGTCGGAAGCACGGTTGGAATTGCCTGCTCCCGAACCACAACAAAGTGCGTAGTCTTTCCATTGAAGGATGAAGGTTTTGGTTTCACCATTGGCAAGGGCTACTGGATTGGTGTCCAATTGGGTAATGCCTGTTGCAGCATCGGGTTGTCCACTTGCAGGGGTGAGGTCCCAAGCTGTTTCGGTATTGGCGGTAGCATCTCTAAAATAAGAACCCATTTTGGCAGAAGATGATGGGTAAGACGGAGGTGTATTTTCGCTCACCAAAGTATTGACTCCCAATTCGATGGAAGTTCTTGTTTCGACATGTTGAAAATTTTCGACTGTGATTCTAAAGTCGACATTACTGGGATTGCAGAGTACGATGTCGGTACTGGTCAATGTGGCTACGTCTATAAAACCATTGCCATCATCCAAATCTACAAAAAAAGTGTAGCCATCTGCAGAGTCGCTTGGTGCGCCTGTTCCGTTTGGGCGGTCACCGCTTCCTGTCAGTGTTCCATTGTCGTTGTTGGGAGTTGGATGGTGGGTATAAGTCCAACTGGCAAGATTTCGAGCAGAACCGCTTGGCGTTCTTACATAAGAACTGTTGCAGCCTTTTCGGGAAGCATTGTCATCAGCAGCATAAATGGTCGTAATGTCGGTGTATTCTGAACTGCTTTTGGCGGGTATGACAAAGGTGAAAGTGGCATCTGCTCCTGCATTGGTAGAAGTGGCAGTTGCGGCATTGCAGTTGGCGACTTCATTGGGAAGTATTTGAGAGGAATTGGTTGCTCCATTTCCTCTGGTGAAGGGAGTCGCTAAGGTGTGTGAATTGTCGCTACTGACACTTATGTTGTCAGCACTTCCTGATGAGCCTCCATCTGTTCCCCAATAAACAGCATCGGCTATTGTGCCATCGGTATTGAAGAGTACAACTTGGTCGCCATCTGCGGCATTTTGGTTGTCGAGGGTGAAACCTGATACGGAGGTTGTAAAATAATCGTTGTTGTCGGCTTCGCATACATCTAAGTCTATACTCAATCCTGGGAAATCACACTCATCACAGGTCAGTCCATGATTGGAAGAATTGCTGGCGTTGTGGTTGCCTCCATCATTGTTGCTGTCTCCACAGGCAATCAGGAATACGCCTCCTGCTGCTAAGGTTGTTCCGTCTGGAATGACGGTTATCCATTCAGAGTTGGAAACGACCATACAACCGATGTCGGCTGCTGCACCACCAAAATTTTTGAGTTCAACAATGGCATCGTTGTTGGCATCACTTTGACCTGAATCTGGTGATAGTTCATTGAGTAGAACTTGGGCTTGTACCGAATCAAAGGATAGCCAACTGACACCAATTAATAGGCACAAATAAATGTGTATTTTTTGAGGCTTGAAGATGTTGAATGGGCTTTTTTTGAAGGGTTGGTTAAAAAAGTGGACGTTCATTAGATGTAATTTTAATTAAATTTCTAAATAACTACATATCAAAATCTTCCTTCAATGAAGGGTATATTTATTGAGGTAAAAAACAGAAAACAAGAAACAAGGCTTCAATTATGAATGAATTCAAATTGCCTTTTTTTAAACTAAACTCTGTCTAATTACTTGCAATAATCACATAACTTACTGATTTTTTGTTGAATTAGCAAGGCATACTTGTCTAATTTTGAGGAGTGTAATAAAACAAGTAGTTGAATGTTTTGAGGGATTAAGGTAGGTGTAGGTGTATTGAATTAAGAGTTTTTTTAAAATAAAAAAAAACTCATATCTTTTTTGCAAATATAATAAAAACTGGTTGTTTAATGCCTAATGGGAATATTAACAAATTGTTATCTCAATTAGATAATATTGCGACACAAACAAACTATAATGGTACAAAATTACTTGAAGGTACTACTGCTGGAACAAGTGCTGGTGCATTAACATTCCAGATGGG
>JBMYXW010000524.1:0-3298 GCA_049608825.1 Chitinophagales bacterium | reverse complement strand
CTCGAGCTTAATGAGATTCGAAGAGGATGCGCAGGCCGCTGCTGAAAGACAGAGAAGCAACGCGAGAGCAGTTGCACTAAAACGTTTCATTGTCCGGTTCCTTTGGGGATTTTCAGTTCATCTGCTACTTCCTGTTGGGTATAACCTTTAAAATAGATTAAATCAATCAGTACTTTATATTTAGGTTCTAAATTATTAATCAAATCTTTGAGTCCAATAAGGTCTGTGTTATTAGAGTAATTTAGACCGAAAAAATTATTTTCAGCAGTTAGGGGTTGGTCTTGATATTGGGTTAATTTTCGATATTCTTTGGAGCGAGTTTTATCAATTGCAGCATTACGTGCAATGTTCAACATCCATGTAAACAAGCGACCTTTTTTGGGGTTGTATTGCGGAAATCTTTGCCATATTTTGCAGAAGGTTTCTTGCAATACATCTTTTGAAAGTTCTTGATGATTCAAAACTTTGAAGATGACTCCATATAGTGTTTTTGCATATTGTTGATACAATATACTAATGGCACATTTGTCTCTTTCAGACAGGAGCTTAAGGATTTGTTCTTGGGTGAACTGTTGTCTATTTTGCATATCAGGGTTAAAGGGTGACCTAAATATAGGTATTTCTTTTCAATAAAAAAAATTATAATACCAATTCTTCACATAAAATTAATATAGGTCGTCAAATCTCATCTGAAGGTATTTATATACAGCTGTACGAGTACTCCACCATGAGATTAATACTCCTACAAATGTGATGCCAATACATATAAATACAAAATAAGTAGGGTTATTCAACAATCTCAAATCTGAAATACTTTGTTGGGTTAATACAAGTGTCAATAATAACAATAAAGATGCTAACAATCCACTTAATACTCCGTTATAGAGGCTTTTTATGAGAAAAGGTCGTGCAATAAACATTCGAGTAGCTCCAACGAGCTGCATGCTCTTCACCAAAAAACGATTGGAATACATATTTAGTTTTATGGTATTGTCAATAAGTGCAATTGCGATAATCATAAAAAAAATACTCAAAAAAGCAAAAATCAATCCTATTTTTTGGACATTGGAATTGATGAGATCAACCAATGATTCTTGATAAAATATTTCTCGAACAATCGGCTGTTCTTTCAAATCTGCTTTAATGATATTTAAGCTATCCATGTTCGCAAAATCTGAATGTAAATACAGATAGTAAGCCGAAAAAAGAGGATTGTAACCCAACACTTCCACAAAGTCTTCTTCATAATTCTCAACAAACTGCTGGGCAGCATCTGCTTTAGAGACGTATTTAGACGTTTTGATGTAGTCTCTACTTTCTAAGTATTGATTGAAGTGTAAGAGCTCTCTCTCTTTTGATTGATCAGTCAAGATAACAGTCACTTCAATGTTTTCTTTGAAATGTGAAGATAGAGCTTGAGCATAAGTCAAAAATACGCCTAATAAGCCCAGCATAAACAATACAAGTGAGACGCTAATAATAGCGTACAAATAAGAGGGTTTTGCTGCCTTGTTTACATTTCTATTCACCTTGCTCATTCAATTGTTTTGGAAAAATATAGGGTGTAGAATTATTTAATAGGCTGCCAAACATCCTCGCTTACTTTTGAATTGGTAATTTGTTTTATCATATCAAAAATCAAGTCACTTACTGGCTCGCTTCGGTCATTTGCCATTCGTGCTAACTGGTCATTCACATTCTCTGACAGCGAAAGAAGGTTGATTTTCCACTTTGCATCTTTATTTTCACGAGTAAACTCTATGAATGTTTCGGTGGCTTCTTGTCTAACCGTCATGGCAGCCCTTATTGTATTATCGCTTATTTTTCTAATCTCCCCCAATTCTGTTAGCCCGACAGTTTTTTTGTTTGTCCATTCATTATCAACCGTATAAATCAACAAATCTTTTCCTTTCATTTTTTTAACATCTTCTCTTGATATTCGTTTTCTTACCGACAATACCATAAACTGATTCACAGGATCCAATTTTTGAACCTCCTCTTTTGGGCTATTCAATGCCCAGTTTAGAATATCCGAATAATAATCAATCGAATTTTGGTCGATGTGTTCAATTGCCCCCTTACCATTACTAACCAAAATGGCGGCTTTGTAATCTTCATAACGACTCAGAACAGCTTTTACATCTTTTCCTGTAGGAACGATTTTTTTCAAGCCTTCGACCTCTGCCTCCGTATTTCCCGATAAGTCCCTTTGTACAGTATCCTCTACTTCCCCCATCTTTTCGTCTTGCTCTTGTCCTTTTTCTCCCTCAGTCTGGCAGGCACCTACAAACCCTAAAATGAGTATAAATAAAATGAATAAAAATTGTTTCATATTGAAGTATGGTTGTTGTTTTTCAAATTAAATAATTAAATAAACTGGGGTTTTCGTTTACCAATGTATAGTCCACATTGTTGTCCTTCATTCTTTGAAGAAGCATCTCATAATCTTCTTTTTTCTCCAATTCGATGCCCACCAAAGCAGGGCCTTTCACCCTGTTGTTCTTTTTGGAATACTCAAAATGAGCAATGCTGTCATTCAGTCCCACTATTTTATCCAAAAACTCCCTCAAAGCACCTGCTCTTTGTGGAAAGTTTATGATGAAATAGTGTTTGAGTCCTTCATAAATCAAAGATCGTTCTTTGATTTCGGGCATCCGTTGAATGTCATTATTACCGCCACTGACCAAGCACACTACATTTTTGCCTTTGACTTCTTCTTTATAAAAATCCAACGCTGCAATCGTCAATACACCCGCAGGTTCTACTACAATAGCATCATCATTATACATATCCAAAATAAATGTACAAACTTTACCTTCGGGAACCAGCTGGATTGTGTCCAAGACTTCTTTACAAATACTGAAGGTCAAATCTCCCACTTTCTGAACAGCTGCTCCATCCACAAAGGTATCAATCTTTTGAAGGGAAACCACCTTTTCTTCTTTAAAAGCCTCCCACATTGCCGCTGCACCTTCTGGTTCAACACCGATAATTTTAGTGTTTGGACTAAGAGGTTTCAAATAAGTTCCTACACCTGCCGAAACGCCCCCTCCTCCAATAGGCAAAAATAGATAATCAATTTCTCCATTAAATTGCTCCAAAATTTCATAGCCAACTGTACCATTTCCTTCAATCACTAAAGGATGATTAAAAGGAGGCACAAAAATTTTATCATTGGATTGGGCATAAGAAATCGCTTCTACCGAAGCATCGTCAAACGTATCTCCAACCAACACAACTTCAATCATGTCTTTTCCAAGTTGTTTGACTCTTTTGATTTTTTGTGAAGGAGTAGGAA
>JBMYXW010000523.1:0-3300 GCA_049608825.1 Chitinophagales bacterium | reverse complement strand
GCTTGAAATTACCAAAACCGCCTAACTGCTTTCTCACAAGGACTACAAGACATATTGGAATAATAGGATTTATTACTAATTTTTCGCTAACTTGCCCAACCAAAACGAATCATTCCTATTTTATATGTTGCCACTCCATGTAGCCAAAGAAATTCGCACGTCCATTTTGGAATACCTAAAAGCGACCTTCACCTTTCGAGAACAAAGGATGAACAAGGCATTCATACAGTTTTTAGAATCGTCCAATGAAGGCATTTTCAAAGGTCCTTATATTTCTCTCCAATTGCCTTTTGAAAAAACAAGCGACTCCTCCAATGAAAACACCCCACTCGACATCCACCCCAGTTTTCCAGCTTATTTGCACCAACAAAAAGCATTTGAAAGACTCAGCACTCACAACGAACACCCACCCCAACCCACAATAGTCACTACAGGAACAGGTTCGGGAAAAACAGAAGCCTTCCTCTTTCCTCTTCTCGACTACTGCTACCAACAGCGAGAACGCCGAGGCATCAAAGCCATCATTATGTATCCGATGAATGCACTCGCCACCGATCAGGCCAAGCGCATTGCAGAAGAAATCCACAAACACCCCAAGCTGAAAGGAGTAGTGACCGCTGGCTTATTTATTGGAGAGGGAAAGGGAAAAATGGCACGTTCGAGGGAAATGACCCAAAAGAACATCATTGAAGACCGAGAATTTATCCTCTCCAATCCGCCCGACATCCTCCTCACCAACTTCAAGATGCTGGACTATGCCTTGATAAAGGCGGGTTATCACAGTATCTGGCGACACAATCTACACGACCTCCAACTGTTTAAGTTTTTGGTATTGGACGAACTCCACACCTACGATGGCGCACAAGGTTCTGATGTTGCCAATCTCATTCGCCGCTTCAAACTCAAAATCCACCTCGCAGACGGACAGCTCTGCCCTGTTGGCACTTCGGCTACGATTGGTTCGGCAGAAGAAGCTCCCCAGTTATTGGCCGAGTATGCCACCAAAATATTTGGAGAAATCGTTGAGCCTTCCGCAATCATTGGAGAAAAGCGACTTCCCATAGACGTTTTTTTCAAATCAGAAAGAGAACAACTCAAGGATTTTTTGCCAAAAGAAAATGCCTTGTTTGCTGCAAGCTTGAAGAGAACAGACGATTATTCGATTTATCTAACCAAACAACTGCAATTGTGGAATATTGAAGTAGGTGTTTCTCCATTGAAGGTTTCCGAAAAATTATTGGAGTATGGCATTTTTTACGATTTGCTGGAAACCTGCAACAGCAATATTTTAGCTGTTTCCGAATTGATAAGGGCATTGAGCAGAAAAAATCCAAACTATGCAGCCTACTCCAATGACTCAAAAGAAGCACTTTTGGAATCGCTCTTGTGCCTGATAGGTTTTGCCAAAAGCGGAGAAGAAAACAAAGCCTTTCCATTTTTGTACCTTCAAGTCCAGATGTGGCTTCGAGAAGTGCGTGGAATGCTCCGCACAGTCCAGCACAGCCCTCACTTTGTTTGGAACAGAGACAAAGAAAAAACCGACCAGCCTGCCTTGCCCATGTATTTTTGTCGGGAATGTGGTGGTTCGGGGTGGATTGGGGTGAAAGAAGAAAACAAGGAATACTTTGAAAGAGACTATGCCAAAACCTATGACGCTTACTTCTCCAACCACAAAAATCTCTATTTCTTCAATACTGTAGAGAACGAACTGGCAGATGATTACGACCCTACCAATAAAATCATGGGTCATCTATCGAATACAACTTTGGGCTTGTACGAAAAAAAATCGGACAATACCTTTCCAATAAATGCCGTCAGAAAACTATTCAACAGTTACAATGCCCACATCTGTCCTCACTGCAATACCCGCAATACAATGGCTCTTATCGGAACGAGGATTACGACATTGGCTTCGGTAGCTTTGAGTCAAATCATGTCGACGGATATGGATGCCCAAACGGAGAAAGGTCGCAAGCTCTTGGCATTTACGAATGGCGTACAGGATGCAGCCCATAGAGCAGGTTTTTTTGAAGCCCGAAACTACAATTTCACCTTGCGTACAGCCATTCAGAAAGTATTGAATTTGGAACAATCTCCAATGAATATTCCCCAACTCTACAAAGCTTTTGTGAATTATTGGAGCAAACAGACAGATGAAAGCAACAAAAACCCCATCGAAGCCTACTACTACAAGTTTTTCCCCAAAGACCACATCGGCAAGATAACTATTGACAACTTCAAAGATGGAAAAGAGAAATTTCAAAAAAGATTTGAAGACGAGTTCAATAGGCGTATTCTATGGCAAATCACTTCAGAATTTGGCTACAATGCCCGAATTGGACGCACTTTAGAAAAAACAGGCACTTCGGCTACTTTTTTCAAAAAAGAGACTTTGCAGCAAGTTTTCCAAAAAATAAAGGCTTGGCTTCGTGCAAATGGCATTCAGAACATTGAAGAAAAAGAGTTTGTGTCTTTTCTGACAGGTTTTTTACATCGTCTTCGTATGCGAGGTGGCATGAGTCACCCTTATTCCGAAAAATTCAGAACCGAAAAAAGCAATTATTATTTATTGACGCAGGGGGTAAACAAGTCCTATTTTTTGATGCAAAATTTTGGAAAAAAAAGCAGGCTACCCAAATACATCACCTACAAAAGCAACCCCTACAATGTATTCGATTTGACGGAGAGAAATAAAAACTTGAATTGGTACCATGCCTATTTCAACAAATCGTTTCCTCTGGTCATGGCAGGAAATGAACTCCAATTAATCAATGAGTTTTACGCCACTCTCTTGGATTATTTGGAAAGTGAACAAGTCTTAAACAAACGATTGGCTATCGGTATTCCCAACTATGCCTTGAATCCCAAAGTGGTTTGTGTCAGCACAAAAGTAGAACAATACGATTGTCGTGTGTGTGGCCATCAGATGACCACTACTCAAGAAGCGGAAGGAACGATGGAAGGCATGACTTGTTTGCAGTATCGTTGTACGGGTAAGTACCAGCTTTTAGATGGTGAGACTGCCACGTATTACCAATCGGTCTATAACCGAGATAGGGTCATAAGGCTATACGCCAAAGATCACACGGGGCTGTTGGAACGCAAAAAACGAGAGCTTCTGGAGGAAGATTTCAAAAACCGAAACAAACACAATTCTACCAATGTGATGGTCGCTACTTCTACGCTCGAAATGGGGATAGATATAGGAGACTTGAATGCAGCAGTAAACACATCTATTCCTCCACTTCCCTCCAATTTTCTGCAAAGAATCGGTCGGGCAGGTAGAAAATCGGGAACTGC
>JBMYXW010000522.1:0-3300 GCA_049608825.1 Chitinophagales bacterium | reverse complement strand
ACTGCTTTGGATATGATAGGTCACGTCTGCCAATGTACTGTCTCGTTTGAAAGTGCTTTCATAAGAGACTGTCGAACCAAAATAACCATTGTCTTTTAGGTATTTCTCCATCTTTAGGCTTGAAATATAGAGTTTGGTCGTATCGTAAAGGGCAGGCGGTTCTCCAAAGCGTTTTTTCAACCAAGATCGAAGCCCTTTTTGCTTTTTTGCCTTGTTGGCAGAGTGGTAAAAAGCCAATTTGGGGCGAAAAAATAAAAGTTTCACATTGGGAATTGGGCGAGAGAGCGCATACAAATCTCCCGTTAGTTTTCCTTTTTTGTTCATTACCTCTGCGCTGTCCAGCACTATCGTTGCCGAATTGAGCAAAATATCGTCTTCCCCAAGAGTTTTCAAGCCTGTACAACTGCTAAAAAAAACAATTGAAAAAAAGAAACTTATGACCCACAAAGAAAAACGATTGTAAAGCTTTTGCATAATAATTTTAGTGACTTATAGATTGGTGATTGGTTTTCAAAATAGGGTTTTTGCGAATAAAATCAAAATTCATGTAGTCAAAAATCACACATCCACACATTCAACGTTTTCAGACCTTTTAGGTTAACTCTGCAATTGGATAAAATAGTTTTGTGGAAAAATATCTCCTATTTTTTTGTCCTTACTTAAAGTATTGAAATCGGACTTTTCGCTTCTTTTAATTACTTAAATTATCAAATAACCAATTATCTTTACCTTCGTTTTCTACAAGCAAATCACTATTTACCAATCAATGAATCACGACATTATGCGTATTTTCGGATTAATCGGATACCCTCTATCCCACACTTTTTCGCCTACCTACTTCAATGAAAAATTCTTTCGAGAAGGCATTGAAGGCTGCAATTACCACGCTTTTCCACTTCAAAACATTGCAGATTTTGAAAATTTAATCAAAAATACGCCCAACCTGCAAGGACTCAATGTAACCATTCCTTACAAAGAAGCCGTATTACCTCTTTTAGATGAAATAAGCGAAGAAGCAAGAGAAGTAGGAGCAGTCAATACGATTCGCATCGACAAAGATGGTAAAAAAACAGGTTTTAATACAGATGTATATGGTTTTGAAAATTCACTCAGACCTTTATTGAAGCCTCACCACCAAAAAGCACTCATATTGGGAACAGGAGGAGCATCAAAAGCCATTGTTTATGTACTTCAAAAACTGGGTATTAGCCCTCAATTGGTTTCCCGAAATCCTTCTGAAAATCAATTGAAGTATGACGACATAGATGAACAAACAATGAATACCCATCACCTAATCATCAATACCACACCGCTTGGAATGTCCCCAAAAATTCACGATTTTCCAGACCTCCCCTATCAGTTTGCAAACGAAAAACATTTATTTTTTGACTTGGTTTACAATCCCGAAAAAACCATTTTCCTAATCAAGGGAAAGCTAAAGGGGGCAGACTTCAAAAACGGTTTGGAAATGCTCTACCTCCAAGCAGAAAGAGCCTGGGAAATATGGAACAAATAGTCAAGTTTTTGGCTTAAATTTTTAACATAAACAAATATTTACATAACTTTGCGTTCTTGAAAAACATATATGTCACTAAAATGTCATTCAAAAATTACTTTACATTCAACTATTAACAATATGCAAGTATAGACTCCATAACATCAAGATATAAAAATTGTAATTTATACTGTATTTAAATAATTTTACTTATAGTTCTTTGAAGATTAATTAACTCCAACTATTCAAACCCACTTCAATCCTTTATCCATAAATAGAATAGCATCTAAATCCGCCCATAACACTTTGAAGACTCTTTTTTTGAAATAAACTCAGAAATAAATATGAGCAGATTTACAAAATTTTTAATATTGGTTGTATCCTTATTCGTAATAGATGCAACCCTTACTACGCTCTCTGCCAGTAAGCGTACTCCTAAGAAATTTTCAGTATTAAACTATATAAATACCTATAAAAAAATTGCTGTAAAAGAAATGCAGCGAACCAAAATTCCTGCGAGTATTACTCTAGCACAAGGAATCTTAGAATCCACTTATGGAAATAGCTATTTAGCTCGTAGTGCCAACAATCACTTTGGCATCAAGTGCCACAATGGCTGGTCAGGCAAAAAAGTATTTGCCACAGACGATGAAGAAAATGAATGTTTTAGAAAATATGGAACAGGCGGCACTTCCTATCGTGATCATTCCAATTTTTTGAAAAACAACAGCCGATATTCTTTCCTATTTAGATACAAAAAAAGCGATTACCGTTCTTGGGCAACAGGCTTAGGGAAAGCAGGTTATGCTACCAACTCCAAATATGGAAGTCACCTTATTCGCATCATCGAAAGATACCAATTACATACTTTTGACCGAACTCCTGAAGAAATCCAACAGGATAAACTGGATCGCATTATGCGAGATTACCAACTTCGATTGAGGGGGATGATGAACCAAGAAGATTTGTACCCAACGTGGTTTATCAACGACCGTCCTTCACAACCCAGCCTATTGAGTTCTATCAAAAGACGTACTCCCATGACCACAGAAACGTATGGTTGGAGTGCAGATAAAACCAAAACAGCTTCGGCAGCGAAAAAAGCACCTGCCTCTAAAGCTATTGCGAAGGCCAAACCCAAAGCTCCTGTCAAATCAAAACCAAAGGCGAAGCCTTCAAAAACAGTCAAAAAACCTTTGGCAACCAAGAAAAAAACGACTCCAGTTGTTGCTAAAAAAACAACACCTAAACCGCCTACTCCAAAACCAGTAACAACACCCAAAAAAGATAAGATTGCAGCCACCACTGCTTCAAAAAATAAACCTAACCCAAAACCCAAAGCAGTTTCAAAACCTGAAAAAAGCATTGCAGTTGCGGCAAAACCAAAACCCACAGCCAAAAAATCAGTTGTAAAAGCTGAAAAGAAAGTATCGGGAGAATTGTTCAGTGCTTTGAACAATTGGAAGAAAAAAGGTGAGAAAAAAGGCGAAGAAACTATTGCTAAAACAGAGGCTCCAAAACCGCCAAAACCCACTGCTTCCAACAAGTTGACACATACAGTAAAAGCAGGAGATACCCTTTACAGCCTCTCTCGTAAATACAATACTGAAGTCGAGCAAATCAAAAAAGTGAATGGACTTTCAGATAATGCTTTGAAGTTAGGCGCAACATTGGTGATTGAACCCTAGGCAAATTCAAAACTCAAATGCAAATTCAAAACTCAAATGCAAATTCAAACAACACTTTGTAACAACAGTTCGTGCAAAAGTCGCAACACATTGATTATCAGTAATTTTAAGAAACAA
>JBMYXW010000521.1:0-3300 GCA_049608825.1 Chitinophagales bacterium | reverse complement strand
CCATTGAAGCGTTTATTGAGGTCGGCATATACGGGCATAACGACACATTGACAACGCAAGGCATCCATTTTTTCGGGATTGCAATGTTTTGCCATTAGTTCATCTATGGTGTTGTTTTTGAACATTTGTTCCAATCCTGGCTCTATCACATCTTCAATACTTCCGCCAAAGAAAAACATATATCCCAACAATAGGAAGGCGGCAAATAACAAGACTTTGAAAAGTGCGCCAACGATTTTTGTGAATACCCAAATAGCGAAGGCGGCAGCAATGACCAAGAGAATCATTTGTGTAGGTTCCATAGAAAATAGGAATTTGAGGTTTAAAATTGTTTTTTTGCTAAAAGGAGAATGGTTGGTGTGTTCTTTTTTAGAAAATGCAAAATTAAGCATTTTAGTTTAGTGGACTTCAATTGAAGGCAAGTAGTTTTGAAGTTTGGATTATCTTTGTCGGATTAATAAATGATATGAATTTACTAAACCAAGTTTTTTACCTTCTCCAAAAAGACCTACTACTTGAATGGCGACAAAAATATGCCTTCAATGGGATATTGTTGTATGTCATTTCTACTGTAGTTGTGGTGTATTTGGCGTTTATGGACATTGAAGGAGTGGCTTGGATTACACTGTTTTGGATCATCATGTTGTTTGCATCGGTCAATGCTGTTGCTAAGAGTTTTTTGCAGGAAAGCCCAAATCGCCAATTGTATTATTATACGCTTGCATCACCCGAAGCCATTATTTTGTCCAAGATGATTTACAATGTGCTGTTGTTGTTGTTGTTGGCGGGCTTGGCTTTGGGCGTTTACTCGGTGCTGTTGGGCTATCCTGTGGAAAATACACCGCTTTTTTTGACAACGGTGATTTTGGGGGCAGTAGGCTTTGCACTGTGTTTCACTTTGATTTCTGCCATTTCTTCAAAGGCAAGCAACAATGCAACACTGATGCCTGTGTTGAGTTTTCCTGTGGTGATTCCCGTTTTGTCTCTGTTGATTACCCTTTCTAAGTCTGCTGTTTTGGGCATTGAAGGAGACGAAAATGCGGAGAAAGACATACTCGTTTTGTTGGCGATTGACGGGATTATGTTGGTTTTGTCTTTTATTTTGTTTCCTTATTTGTGGAGGGACTGATTAGTAACTTGGGTTTTAACCCGAGTAGGTTACACAACGGAATAAATGCCATTCTACTTAAATTCATTGCTATTCAATAAGTTATTTTTTAGTGAAATATCACCCAAAAGGGAATAGAACACTTTGCATAGAAGGAACACGTCAACTGTGAGTAGGTTTTTGATTCTACCTTAAAAATGTATTTTTGCGCCTACAAGTTTTGAAAAAAAAATAATTAGAATGAAAAAAATACTGACTTACAAAGGAGCCGTGATGACTTGGGAATGTGACTCAAATCGACACATGAATGTGATGTACTACATCAACAAGTTTGAGCATGGTGGACGAAATTTTGGGATGGAGATGGGTTTGTGGGGATTGGAGCAAGAAGAGAATGTGGGTGTTGTGGTCTTGGAACAGCAAATCAAATATCTACGAGAAGTTTTTGAGGATGATTTGCTTTATATTGAAAGTACGCTTTTGAAGGTTGGTAATAAAGCCTTTACGGTTCTCCACGAAATGTACCGCAATCCTCAAAAGGAATTGGTCTGTACGATGAAAATTGTTTTGGTCTTGTTCGACAAAGTGCACCGCAAATCATTGCCGCTTCCGAAAGAGAGAAGGGAGTCCTTATTGAAGGCATTGGAGATTTAAGTAGCCGTACAATTTTGAATGTTGAATGACAAATTTTGAATATATTAGATACCAATTGTTTTAGACTTTGAAAAAAAGGTGCTTTACAACAAAAATATTGAAAAGCACCTCATAAATTCAGATTAGTAACGCCTAAAAAATAAACTCTGTATTTAAGGTGAAGACTTTTGTAGTTTCCTCTTTGAATGAGACTAATTTTCATGCTAATCGAGCATCTTGAAGGTTAAACTACAAAAGTCTGAATCGGGGAATTATTTTTTGACCATTACTTAGGTATAGATTGGCTTTAAATTTTATCCATTCCAATCACTGTCATAACCTCTTATATCCACATGCACAAAAGAGGGGTAGATTCCAATTCCACCATGAAACAAATCTTCAGTACGCATTTCTTGAAGGATTCTCGCCCAATCTTGCGGACTGCCTCCACCTCGAACTGTAAAATCCAAGGCAGCAAATTCTACATGTTGGCTTCTGCTTGCGCCTCCAATCGTTGCATTGTAGGCAGGCGAACGATAAGCACTTGAAATGGTAATTGGGGAACCGATTCGGTGTCGAAGTTCATCCAATACCTTTGCGACTTTAGCCAAATTCTCCCATTTTTCTCTTGGAGGATTGGTGTTCAATCGGTAAGCTCGACTTTGAGGGTTGTTGTGGCGACTGCCTTTTACCCAAAATTCGTGTGCTTTAAAGTAACGAAGATTTAGCTCGTTTACAAAAGTCACAAAGTCTTCAAAGTCGCTGCCATCATTGGTAGAAACAATAGGGAATGTACCAGAATCACCATCTGTGAGAGGTGTAGGACTTGTTCCACCCGACAATTCACTTGCCCGTTTGACGGCTTCATAAGCATTGGCTTTGAAATGTTTGCCGTCAATTTTATCACCCGTTTCCTTCAAAATGGATTTTACTTCCTGTACTCCCAAATCTGGATTGACACTCAACATCAAGGCAACAATTCCTCCAATCATAGGGGCAGCAGCAGAAGTTCCTCCAAAATTGAAGTCAATCAATCCAGGTGCATGTCCTTTTTCACCAGTAAGGTCGGCAGCAATCACACTCAATCCCGCACCATTCGATGGAGCAACAATCTCAATGTGTTCGCCAGTATTGGAATAAGTGTTCAATTGATTGTAAATCGAGCAAGCTCCCACACCGATTACATTGGAGTGATTGGCGTATCCAAATGTGGTTTTGCTATCGTTTCCAGCAGCAAATACAAAAATGGCTTTCTCTCCCAATCTCTGCAATGCCTCTTTCATCGTGTTGCTCAATACACCTCCATTGAGCATATAACCAATACTCGAAACAATGATGTTTGCGCCATTGTCAATGGCATACTCAAAGCCTTTTATCAAAGTTTCGTCACTTTGGCTATCAGCACGAACGGGCATGAATTGTGCATTTGGGGCAATCCCAGTAATTCCCTTTCCATTGTTTTTTGCCAATGCGATAGACGCAACGGCTGTTCCATGTGCACTTTCACGGATGGTTTGAAAAGGTTTTTTGATTTCAACAACAGGATTAAGGAACTTCAC
>JBMYXW010000520.1:3039-3306 GCA_049608825.1 Chitinophagales bacterium | reverse complement strand
CACAAACCGTTACCTTGTATCTACTTGGTAGATACAAATACGGATTGGGAAACTTCTTCTTTTTCTGTCCAAGAAAGAGCTTATATTCAGCAACAGATTGAGCAAAAGTTAAAGCTCGTTCACTTCAATGAATTTGGACATCATAGATTTGTCGTAATTATAGAAACAAAAACGGATGTTTGTGACGCACAAGAGCAATGGAGAAAACAGGGTGCGAAACTAAACAAAAGCATCAATGAATTAAAATTGTCGGGAGCGAATTTGTCG
>JBMYXW010000520.1:0-3029 GCA_049608825.1 Chitinophagales bacterium | reverse complement strand
CGAATCAATGGCCGCTTGGCATTTTGCAGAAGGCTTGGTTTTGTCGAATTATCAGTTTTTGAAGTACCGAAAAAATGCAGCGAAAGAAAAACATTCTTTTCAGCAACTTTATATCTTAGAAGACAGCTTGTCAAAAGCCCAAGTTGAAGAACTTCAAAACTTAATTGAGGGTGTTTTTTATGCACGAGGATTGGTGAATGAGCCACTTTCATATCTTACTGCTCCAAAATTTGGAGAGTTGGTGCAGCATTTAGCCGAGGAAGTGGGTTTTGAAGTAGAGGTTTGGGGCAAAGAACAAATTAAAGCTGCTGAAATGGGTGGCATTTTGGCGGTTAATAGAGGTAGTTTGGATCCTCCGTCTTTTTCGATATTGAAGTGGCAACCCGAAAATGCCATCAATGAAAAGCCGATTGTATTGGTTGGAAAGGGAGTCGTTTATGACACGGGTGGATTGAGTTTGAAGCCTACGGCAAATTCTATGGACTTTATGAAAAGTGACATGGGAGGCGGTGCAGCTGTGGTCGGTACGTTTTATGCAATTGCTAAAAACAAAATCCCTTTGAATGTGATCGGATTAGTGCCTGCTACGGATAACCGCCCTGGACAAAATGCTTATGTTCCTGGGGATGTCGTGTTGATGCACAACAAACTAACGGTAGAGGTTTTGAATACAGATGCAGAGGGTAGAATGTTGTTGGCGGATGCGCTGAGTTATGCTCAGTCTTTGAATCCTCAATTGGTGATTGACATTGCTACATTGACAGGTTCTTCTGTGGCGAGTGTTGGAACAAATGCCATGTTGGTGATGGGAAATGCAAGCGAAGAAGTGAAAAATTCTTTGAAGGAAAGTAGTTTTGAAGTGCATGAACGGTTGGTGGAAATGCCTCTTTGGGAAGACTATAAGGAAATGTTGAAGTCGGATATTGCTGATTTGAAAAATATTGGAGGCAAATTTGCGGGAGCTATTACAGCGGGTAAATTTTTGGAGCATTTCACAGATTATCCATGGCTACACGTAGATATGGCTCCTATGGGTTGGAATTTTCAGACGAGTGGCTATCGAATCAAAAATGGTTCGGGAGCAGGTGTGCGGTTGTTCTATGATTTTTTGAAAAAACAAATTAATTAATAATTCCCAGTTGTTAATTATTAATTTTCAATCAAATAGAAGCAAATTTAATGCAAGATACTAATAAAAAAGGCAGCAATAAGTCGGACAAAAACGACTTAAAAAAAATAAAGATTGGCATTTCGATTGGCGATATCAACAGCATCAGTCCCGAAATCATTATCAAGACATTCAAGGATGAACGAATGTTCAAATATTGTATTCCTATTATCTATGGCTCATCAAGGGTGCTTTCTTACCACAGAAAGGTACTTCAAGAAGAAGACTTCAACTACAATATCATCAATTCTGCGGATCGCGCCAAAACGGATAGTTGTAATGTACTGAATTGTTGGACTGAAGATGTTTCGATTACAATTGGTCGTCCAAGTCCTGAAATTGGTCAATTTGCACTTAGAGCCATTGAGTCTGCAATGTATGATTTGCAGGAAGGCAAGATAGATATGATTCTGACTGCGCCTGTCAATAAAAGCCTACTGCATACTAATGAAAATCCTTTTCCTGGACATACAGAGTACATCACCCAAAAATTTGAAGGCTCGGCAAGTATGATGTTTTTGGTGAGCAATCGACTACGAGTAGGTTTGGTGACGAATCATGTACCTGTGAGCGACATTGCCAAACATATTTCTGAAAAATTGATTTTGAAAAAACTTCGCATTATGAACGACTCTCTGAAAAGGGATTTTGGGATAGTGCGCCCCAAAATTGCGGTCTTAGGACTGAATCCTCATGCGGGCGATAGTGGATTGATAGGAAAGGAAGATGAAGATATTATCAAGCCTACTTTGGAAAAGGCAAAAAACGAGAACATGTTGGTTTTTGGACCTTATGCAGCAGATGGTTTTTTTGGAATGGGCTTGTACAAACAGTTTGATGCGGTATTGGCTATGTATCACGACCAAGGTTTGATTCCCTTCAAAACTTTGAGTTTTGGGCATGGGGTGAATTTCACTGCGGGTTTGCCTATTGTTCGTACTTCCCCTGATCATGGTACGGCCTACGATATTGCAGGAAAAAACATTGCTTCAGAACAATCTTTTAGGGAGGCTATTTTTGTGGGAATTGATGTGATTCGTCACCGTCAAAATTTTGATGAAATGACTGCCAACCCATTGAAAAAGGTGACAAGAGGAAGAACAAAATTCACTAGCAATAAAGCTTCTCGTAATTCAAAGAATGAATTACCAGAGGTTGATAATGAAGTTGTTGAAAAAAATGATTAATACAAAATAACATTTTTCTTTATTTTGAAGTTATAGTTTTGCTAAAAGATAGATTCACTATTAAGAACAAAAACATATTCATACCATCGCATTCAAATTCCACCTATATGAAACAGCCCTTAGTGCATATTAACTTACTTCTCATTTTTTTAGTCATATTCAGTTTTTCTGATGCTCATGCTCAAGCTACTTATAATATGAGTAACAATACTGTTACCGATTGTGAAGGAACACTCTATGATAGTGGAGGTCCAACGGATGGATATGGTCCAAACGAAAATTTCACCTTTACGATTTGTCCAAGCCCTGCGCCTACCTGTATTCGCTTGTCTTTGGGAACGGTATTCGTAGAAAGTAATTTTGATGCTATTGAAGTATATGATGGCCCTGATGATACTTCGCCCTTACTCTTGTTTCACAATGATGGTTTGCAGACCATTCCTAATTTGGAGGCAAGTAGTGGCTGTATTACCGTTGTCTTTACTTCTGATTTGGATACTCATTTATCAGGTTGGGAAGCAAGTTGGTCTTGTTTTACCGAAGAGTGTCCCGAATTTGTTTCTGTTCCCAACGAACAAGATTGTTTGGGAGCGATTCCACTTTGTTTGGGAGAATATATTGAGACCAATTCTTTTATAGGAGAAGGAAATGTTTTGGATGAAATCAGTCAAGAC
>JBMYXW010000519.1:0-3314 GCA_049608825.1 Chitinophagales bacterium | reverse complement strand
TTGGTAAAAAACGCCCCAATCATTTGACCATTAACAGCATATTTTTGAGAAACGGTAGAAGATTGACCTCCTATTGTAAGACCTATTTTATTTTGAGCTTCAAGAACATAACAAATGAAGAAGATAGCAAGAAAGATTGTAATCGCTTTCATATTGTAGTTACAGTTTAAGAAATGAGTTTGATGCAAGCCTCTTTTGAAATTAAGACTATAAATGAGTACTTTTAAGGCTCAAATAACAGATTTTTCTTTTATGAAGGGTTCTAAAAAATCGCCCAAAGCGAAATCAAAAAGAAATACACAAAAAGGCAAAAATCTTGCCCAGCACTACAAAGAACGAAAATGGGCAGTCGGCATTTTGTTGGCAATCACTTTTTTGGTCTATATACCATCGCTTCAAAATGGCTTTGTGAATTGGGACGACAATACTTATGTCTATGAAAATGAAGCCCTCATCAACATGGACATCGCTGCAATGGCAACCGAACCAATGGCGCACAATTACCATCCACTGACGATGCTTTCTTTGGCGGTAAATTATGCCATTTCGGGCTTGAATCCCTTTTCCTATCACCTCTTCAATCTACTTTTACACCTCCTCAATACCTTTTTCGTTTTTTGGCTACTCTACGAAATGACCAAACGAAACCTGCAAATCGCTTTCATTACAGCCCTAATATTCGGAATTCATCCCATGCACATCGAATCCGTTGCTTGGATTTCGGAGCGCAAAGATCTCCTTTACACCCTCTTTTTTCTACCCGCATTACTGACCTATATCCGCTACATCAAAACCAAACAAACCAATTTTTACATTTTTACGCTCATTCTGTTCGTTTTATCACTGCTCTCCAAACCTGCAGCAGTCATTTTTCCCATTGTTTTATTTGCATTTGACTTTTGGTATCAACGCAAATGGAACGCAAAACTACTGATAGAAAAAATTCCTTTTTTGCTATTGGCAGTCGCAATGGGACTTTACACGATGCAAATTCAAAGCGACTTGGAAGCAGTAGCCTCTATCGAAAAATACAGTTTGATACATCGAATTTTGTTTGCCGCTTATGGCTTCAATTTTTACCTCTTCAAGTTTTTCGTACCCTATCCTCTCTTACCTTTTCATGCACATCCTTTTGTGGATGTGGGACTGCCCTTGATTTATTGGTTGTCGCCATTGGTTGCCATTGGCATTTTAGCGAGTGTTTTGGTGATTTGGAGACGCAGCAAAGTGATGTTGTTTGGGATAGCATTCTACTTACTCAACCTCTTGTTGGTATTGCAGTTAGTGACTGTTGGGGGCGCAATCGTAGCAGACCGATATACCTATATTCCCTACATTGGATTGGCATTTATATTGGCGTACTGGTGGCGGCGTTGGAATGGTCAATATCCTGCCCAAAAACAATTACTAAAAGGCATTTTGGGTGTTTGGTTACTCCTTTTGGGAGCATATACGTTTCAACATGTCAAGACTTGGGAAAATGGAGACGCGCTTTGGTCTTACCAAATTCAACAAAAACCAACAAGCGCAAAAGGATTGATAAACAAGGGAGTATATTTTATTGAAGAATTTAAAAAGAATCGAAGCAATACAAAACTGCGAGACACTGCCCTTCAATATTTCAATGAAACGCTCAAATATCATCCACACGATATCAATGGCTTGAACGAGCGAGCAGGTGTTTATTTTGAAATGCAGGATGTAGAACGAGGCTTCAAGGATGTGAACTTGCTCATTGAAGTCGACCCAACTTTTTACCGTGCTTACCTCAATCGTGCAATCCTTTACAGCATCACCAACAAACACGCAGAAGCGGTCAAGGATTACACCCAATATTTGCAGCGAAAATCCGAAGACGACAAAGCCTACAATTGGCGAGGAATTTCTTATTTGCAGCTTCAAAACCCTGACCAAGCTCTGGTAGATTTCAACAAGGCGATTCAATTCAATCCGAAATCGGGTGAATACTTTTTCAATCGAGCAAAGGCTTATCAAGGGTTGGGCAAGGAAACACAGATGCAACAGGATGTTCAGAGAGCGAAAGAATTGGGATTTGTGGGGGCGAAGTAAGTTAAAACATAACCTGTTCGCTTACAAATCATTGCTTGAATTTGTTTTGAGTTTGCCTAAGCCGTTGTTCCCCCACAACTCGAACCCGCACCTGCCGTACAGCCATAACAATGTTGATTCAAAATAATATTTCGATTGTTCAACACCTCCAAATCAAAATCGTCAATGTGTTGGGGTGAACTGCCTTCTACTTTGAGTTCCAACATTTGATTGAAGTCACAATCATAGAGATATCCATCCCAACCAACAGAAATTGTATTGCGGCACATCACACCCATTGCAGCAGAAGGATTGAAAGCTTCGACCAATTCGGTCATGTAAGAGGTGTAGTTTTTGCTTTCTAAAAGATAATCCAAAAACCGGCTTACAGGAAGGTTGGTAATGGCAAATAAGTTGTTGAAAACAATGTCATAACGTCTCTTCAATTGACGCTTAAATTCTGCTTCAAGGGTGTTTTGGTCACCTGGCAAAAACGCGCCTGAAGGATTGTAAACCAAATGCAAATTTAATTCTGAACCTTCCTTGCCATAACCCACTTCATTCAACATTTTCAATGCCTTAATCGAAGCTTGAAAAACCCCATCACCTCGTTGGCTGTCCGTCCTACTTTTGCTGAAATATGGCAAAGATGAGACAACCTCTACCTTGTGTTCTGCAAAAAATTGTGGCAAATCATGGTATTTGGGATTGGCGAGAATGATGGTCAAATTGCATCGGTCAATTACCTTTTTGCCCAACTTGCTACATTCCTCCACAAACCATCGAAAATGAGGATTCATTTCGGGAGCACCACCTGTGATGTCGACTGTTGGAATATCCGTATTCGCCAAAATTTCGAGACAACGCTCAAGGGTTTTGCGAGTCATGATTTCTTTACGGTCAGGACCTGCATCCACATGACAGTGTTTACATACTTGATTGCACATTTTACCTGCATTGATTTGAAAAATATCAATGCCTGTTGGCTTCAATGGTAACAGACCAATCTCCTTCAATTTTCGACCAAAAGGGGTGAATTTCGCATCAATAATATCCTTTCCGTTCAATACATTTAACTGAATCATCTGATTAGATAATCGATGTCCTTTGCCTTGCAGCGAACGTTTGGATTCTTTTTTATTTACTGAAATCATTTTTTTAAATTGTTGTATTGTTACATTGTTTGATTGTTGTATTGTTGTATTGTTAATACCGTGGAACAGAAATAATTTGACATTGTGCCAAAACTGGCGCAACATCCCCCT
>JBMYXW010000518.1:0-3326 GCA_049608825.1 Chitinophagales bacterium | reverse complement strand
GAATAGAACTAAAGCGTCTTAATTTTCAACTCCAAAACTACCCGTTTATTTTTTGCATCGTAATATATTCTGCTATCTTATTGAAATATTTAAAGCATTGGTAATTAGAAATGAGAAAAGCGAATATACATTCGTTGGTGATTACTATAACAATAATTGTCAAAGAACCTTTACCTTTTAGACTTTGGACGAGAGAGCAGAGAGGCGAGAAGTGAGACATTGATTAGTTGATAATGAATAATTTATGGTTGAAAAATAGAGACAATTAAATTTCTGATTATCAAACACTTACATCTCCCATCCCATTTCTCGCTTCTTTCGTCCAAAGTCCAATTACCTTAAATGTGAAATTTATTGAAGTCCTTTTTTGGCTTTTACTTAAACCACTCCAAATCAGCATTCCATTCAAATTTAGATGGTTATTTAAGCCTGAATCCTCACCAAGTCTTTCAAATTTGGAATAGAATGTGTATCTTGATACTCTAAGGTTTCCTACATTCAGAAAAAAACATCTTATGCTCACACTGAACAGAACGACAACTACAATGAAAAACGATTTGGGGTATTTACTTTATTTGTTGGAAGACAACGACAAAGAAGTCTATGAGAATATCTACGCCAAGCTCGTATCTTATGGCACCGAAATTATTCCACAATTAGAAGAGGCTTATGAGGAAAGTATAATATCCGACAATGAACTACTCGAAGAACGGCTTCTTCAGGTAATGGACAAAATCAATTATCATTCGGTGACAAAGTGTTTTCACAAATGGCTAAAAGACGATGGCCGAGATTTGCTGCAAGCCATGATTCTCATTGCTCAATACCAGTATCGAGATTTGAATGAAGATTGGATAAAAGAAAACATTGAAGAAATCGTGAGTAGCATTGATTTTGAAATCAGTCGCTACAATCCTCCTCTTCAATCGGTGAGCATCATCAACAAGTTTTTGTATGATACTTATGAGTTTTCATCCGTAGCTAACAAAGAAAATGCCGACAAGCATTTTGCCATCAATCATGTATTGAGTGTCAAAAAAGGCGAACCTGCAAGCATTGCGATTTTGTACCTCATCATAGCCTCTAAACTGGATATTCCGATTTCTGGAATTTTAGTGGATAACAATTTGATATTGGGCTATTTCAGAAGACACAGCGGTTGGAAAAACCCCGCTCCCAAACTCCAGTTTTACATCAATCCAATTGACAAAGGAGCTATTTTTACGAGCAATACGCTCAAGGATTATCTCCAAGAATGGAAAATCCCATTTCACCCATCTTTCAACAAACCTACCTGCAATCGTCAAATTATGAAGCTGATACTGAGTCATATAGTGCAAACGTATCAAAGAGCAGGAGAGGAAACAAAAATGCTTGAAATGGAAGCATGGGTGACTGAATTGGAAAAATAAAACACAATAGCTTTACCAAACAACAGTAGTCTCAGAGACTACCATTGTTTTAATCTCCTCTTTTGAGACAACCCCTGGGCAAAAAATAAAACCGATGAACAAGTTCCTTTTCCTCCTACCTTTCTCACTATTATTACTCTTAACACTGCAATTAACCGCTCAACCCACTGTCAATCAATCTACCTACGATTTGAAATTGACCAACCCTATCGTCAATTGTGACGGAGCAGTTTCTACTGTTTGTGTCAGCGTTCAAATCAAATCTGCAATCGAAGGAGAAAGCTTTAGAATCGGTTCACACACCGTTTTTTTCAATTACAATGCTCTTTCGATAGAATCACCAACTTATACGCCAACAAATTTTGATGACAGTAATACCTGTGCCGCAGAATTTGCAGCTTACAATGCACCTGTTTTCAATTTTGATGCAAATACGGCAGAAGCCAATTTTACGACAATCGCCCAACAAGGCTTGACCCAACAATTGTGTCCTTTGGTCACAGACGAATGGTTGGAAATGGGTGAGATTTGTTTTGTGATTTTGGATGAGTCCGAAAGCTTCAATCTCCAATTCAATGGAATTTTTACGAGCTTCAATTATATCGACCCAACGGCAAGCAACAATATTGGCGACCCACAAGACAAGGCAGAACACAGCAAAGGAACATTAACAGGATTGGATGAAGTACCCGTTTGTCCTTGTAATCAAAGCATTGAAGCAGTGGCAGAAGTGGTGCAAGAATTTTGCGAAAGCGGAATACCTGATTTGGAGGCAGCAGAATCTGAAATTGTGTATAGTGGCGATGGGAGTGTGTTTTCGGTGGATTGGTTCATAGATGTGGACTATTCTACGCCTTATATTCCCGAAACAATAGAACATTCAACGATAAACAACTGTGCTTCAGAAACTTTCTTTTTGTACGCCAAAGCGACCTGCTCAATTGACGCAACGGAATACGATGTAGGTGCTTTGGAGGTGAAAATCTATCCTTCTCCCCAAGCTCCAACGATTCAGCGTTTGGATGATGAATGTGCTTATGTGGTGATGCCTTTTTGTGAAAACGATGTGTTGTCTGAAATAGACTTCAATTTAATACCGAGTGCAGAAGCTGCCACCCGAAACATCACCGTTTTTTCTCCCTTCAATGAAAACTGTGACCTTACTTTTGATGTGCCTTATGAAAAATGCCCCGACCCTGTTTGTGACCAAACGATTACTTCAATAGCGACCAACCTGCAAAGTTTTTGTGACAATGGCACACCCGACTTATTGCTTGCCGAATCGGAAATAGAATACAGTGGTGATGGAAGTGTGTTTGTGATAGAATGGTTTGAAGATGAAAGTTTTACTGTTCCTTACATTGAGGAAGACTTTAATCACTCAGGGGCCGATTTGTGTGGAATTGAAAGTCATATTCTTTTTGCAAAAGCGACTTGTACGATTGACAATACCATTTCGGCGGCAGGAACTCTGACAGTAGAATTGTACCCTTCTCCACAAGCTCCAATGATTGAGCGTTTGGATGATGGCTGCAATTATCAAGTATTGCCTTTTTGTGTCAATGATATACTTTCCGAAACCGAGTTTAGTTTGTCGCCTGATACCGAAGCCGCAACGAGAAACATTGAAGTGACATCGGGAATCAATGAAAATTCTTGTGAAACGGAATCTTTTGAAGTGTCCTTTGAAGCCTGTCCCGAACTGTTTTGTTCTCAAACGATTGAACAAGAAATTGCAGCCATTCAAAGTTTTTGCGAAAGCGGAA
Organism: Chitinophagales bacterium; assembly: GCA_049608825.1. Lineage (GTDB taxonomy): Bacteria > Bacteroidota > Bacteroidia > Chitinophagales > UBA2359 > JAUHXA01. The sequence continues at coordinate 148 of JBMYXW010000518.1, read as the reverse complement.
TAGCAGATTTGGAGGCGGCAGAATCGGAATTGGTATTTAGTGGTGATGGCAGCGTTTTTACAATCGAATGGTTTACAGACGAAAATTTCACGACTCCTTTTGGCGAGCAAATGTTGAATCATTCGATGGAGGATGTTTGTGAAGCCGA
>JBMYXW010000517.1:0-3334 GCA_049608825.1 Chitinophagales bacterium | reverse complement strand
TATCTTAATCAAGAAATTATTGATGGTTTTGAATACTACAGACAAATTCGGAATAAATTTATACATTTAGAAAAATACAACGAAAGTAAACTGCAAACAGCAGCTAGTAACGCAAATTTACATAAACAATGGTACGAAGATACATTTACGATTAGATATGGACTAAATCAATATTCAAACCTAAACATTAAAGATTATCATCTTTTTTCAGCTATTTTAATTAAATTAGGCTATGCCCTCTCTAACGCAGCTAAACCATCAAATCAAATATTAGCTAATGAATTACTAAGTGAAGGTGATAATTTTAGAATAATAAAGAAATTAATTCATAAAAAAAGAGGAGATAAAGGGCTTAAAAACATGATAACCATTAAATTTGGAGAATTAGACTCTAATGACAAAATTGAAATAATCGAAGAAATTAAAAAAATAGTCTTGTAGCTTAAAGGTTTAGAGCACTTGTTTTAATCAATATAAAAACTATAATGATTAAAGCGAGGGGTCTTAGGTTCGATTCCTAAGCAAGACATTATTGTATTCTAAATTTACTCGTTAATACTATCCTTCATATCTTTCCCTACAATAAAATCTGCTTCTATGCAAAACAGCAACAAATGATGCATAGAAATGCATGGCAGGGAGGTAATACTTTATCCAATAAATAAGTTATAATCAGTGAAATCCGACAAAAAGCAGAAGAGAGTAAAAAGCCACCTCAAAATAAATTGAAGTAGCTTTCAGTCGTACTATTTTACCGCTTTCGCAGTTAGTTTCTATTGTTTATTCCACACCCACCGAATCCTCCATTGCAGGCTCAGGAGCAATCACAAAAGCCGAAGCTCCTTGATTGAACGCAAAACTCAACATTCCATCCACTGCATAAATTTCATTTTCTCCTTCAAGGCGCACATAAGAAGTAATTTCGGGTCGTTGCTGTTGTTGTTGCTGCAATTGCATTTGTTGTTGAGGAGTCAAATTACCTGTGTTTGGAGGAGTTTTGGGCTGTCCAACCGAAAACTTACCCACCAACATATCCAAAGTCGTCTTGTCTCCTTCTACGACCTTCAAACGGGTGCTTTCACTGCCTTCTACTTTGTATTCTGTCCATTTGTCTTTGTTTTTGGACACCACACGTTGTGGCTTGACGGTTTCAATCATCGAAATCATGCCAGTTATTTTACTACTATCGCCAGGTTGAGTTGCACCTGTTTCGTCCGTCACCGTCCAATTTCCAGAACCATCTTTTTCAATTTTAATTTCCTGCCCACCATTGCTTTGTGGAGACAAAAGAATGGCAGTTATCGCATCCGAATCAATTGCTACAATTTCCTCTTTGAAGGTACTATCCCCCTTTTTGCTGTCTTGCAAAAGCATCAAAGCGACTAAGGCTGCAAGCAAACCCAATACTCCGATTAATATGGCGTTAGAAGAACGTTTTTTAGACATTTTTTTGGTTGTGTTTAGGTGTTTATTTTGTGTTTGGGTTGATAATTGTGTTTAGGTATTCGTAGAGACGTTTTACTAAAACGTCTTTACATTGAAACTATGTTTATTTTGTGTAATTCCGATTAATACAAGCTCCTTTCCATCTAGCAGTTCCTGTTCAAAAACCAAGTAAGAAAAAAAATCCGTCCATCGTCCACCGTCAGTCGTCCACCGTCAGTCGTCCACCGTTTTAAACATACCTCTCCGACATCCATTTCTTTTTCCTACTCTTGCGAATTCGTGAGCGAATAAAACCATAGAAAATGATCAAGAAAATCGGCAAAAAGAAATTACCATATTTCACAAAAGCTCTTTCACTGTCATCCAATTCCTTTTTAATCGGTCGAGAAGTCACCACTTTGTTTCGCAAATCGGTCAAACCTGTATCATCTGACAACCAGTCAATTCCATTCGCCAAAAAGTTGAGATTGTCGGGCTGCAAACGTTGTGCTTGTTGTCCCATTCCATTCACTGCAAAATCGCCATCACCATAGACCACAATTTTCGACAATCCCTTTTCCCAAGTACCTGCAACAGTCAATCGAGAAGTAGGAAAGTCTGCGTTTGTCCATTTTTTTTGAAGGAGTGTGGCATCAAAGGTAAGAGGCGGCTGTTCAATACCCGACCTATCCGAAGTATAAGCGATGGGCGTGAAAGTCGCATCGGCATCCGTTGCCGTATAGGTGATGGAACTCGCAAAAGGCAAAATCAACTGCTCCAAACCTTTGGTAATCGGATGGTCTGCAAAGTTTTTAATCAAAGGCAAATAGTGAAATTTCACCTGCTCATTGACCGTAAAGAAACCTTGCTGACGCTGCATGGTGATGTTTCCGCTGTTTATATCTGTCACAAAATTGGCGTTTACCGAAATCCCTTTTGATTCGAGCCACGTTTCCAAACCTGTGTAAACCTCTGTACCACTGCCTGTTTGAAGGTTGGCATCTACTCGGTTCAAGGCAATCAATACGCCTTTGCCACTGTTCACAAAATTGTCCAAATTGGCAATTTCTTCGGGTGAAATCGTATCTTTTGGAGCGACAATTACCAAGCTTTCAAAATCACTGACCAATGCTGTATCGCTCAACAAAGCCGTTTGAGGGTCATACAATACGGTCAAAGTTTCTCTGACCTGCTGCATCGCATCCAATCCTGGCTCATTGTGTCCGCCCACAAAACCGATTTTAGGTTTATTGGTAGCCGATATTTTTTTGATGGCAGAAGACATCGCATATTCCATTGTGCCTTCTTGTGTCATAATTGGAATGACCTCTGATTGGTCTTTGTAGTCGAATTTTGCGCCCAAATACACACGCTGTTGTTTCATTTGGTCTCGCTCTCTGACATTCACCGTCCCTGGCTGCATCCCTTCTTTCATCGCCGCCTGTTCTATCTCATCACTTTCGTTGGGATTCACAAACTTGTATTCAATATTGCCACCCGAACGACTGGCATATTCGGTCAAAAGGTCTTCAAAACTCGTTTTGACCCTGTCCAAATTTGGAGGCATATTTTCAGAAAAATAAGCCGTTACGGTAACGGTTTCCTCCAAATCCTTCAATATATCTTTGGTCGCTTTGCTCAATGTATAGCGTTTGTCACCCGTAAAATCCAATCGAAGGAAAAAACGGCTGCCCAAAAAATTGACCAAGAGAATGATGGCTAAGACCAGTAAAACCCGCAATCTGATTCCACCTTTGGTTAGCATAGTATTTTATGTTTTTAAAACAATTGATTATCAAGCAGTTATGTTGAGTTAGTTTTAATGAAAATACAGCATCTGATAATAATTATTTAATAAAGAAATAAAATATTGTCACAGCAAAAAGGCTTTCAAAGCATTTAAAAGCCT
>JBMYXW010000516.1:0-3336 GCA_049608825.1 Chitinophagales bacterium | reverse complement strand
TGATATTTTATTAAAAAATAATACTTTGACTATCAGCTATTTTTAGCGAGACGAAATTTATTTTGCTTCACTATTTCTACTACTCGGGTTAAAACCCAAGCTACTAAAAATCAATAAAAAAGTGCTGTTGTCAATTTTTGACAACAGCACTTTTTTTTGAAATACTGATAAATAAGTAATATAACAATTCAGCAATAGAGCCATTCAAGACCAATCACCAATCACTATTCAACTAATCTATTGTTTGAGAACTTTGGTGCTTGCTACCTCTGTTCCGTCTGTAATTGTCACGATATACATTCCGCTATAAGCTGCTGAGAAGTTAATTTGGTGCGAATTTTTACCTCTCGTAGAAGGTACTTTATCTGAATAAAGCAATTTACCAACCGCATCATATACGCTGATGTTTACGTCTTTGTCGCTGTGGTAGTTGTAAACAACTGATACTTCGTTAGCCGAAACACTTTCCACTCTGTCGATTGTCAAGTTGATATTGCGCTCTCCACGGTTCAAAGCAATTGTTTTGAAGGTTTCTGATTGACCATTGAAGTCTGATTGCTTCAATCGGTAGTAAGACGTTCCAACAGGAGCTTGTCGGTCCATGAAGTCATAGCTGTTTGCAGCAGAAGTACTTCCTGCACCCACTACTTTGGTGATGGCTTCGAAGTCTGTTCCATTCAAAGAACGCTCTAAGGTAAAGTAAGCATTGTTGATTTCAGAAGCAGTTACCCAAGAAAGGTAATTGCCTTCTTTTTGAATTTCTCCTTCAAAAGACAACAACTCAACAGGTAATTTAGCACAAGCAACTACATCAGAAGAGAAAGAATCTGTACAGCCGTCTTGATCTACTACTTCAATCTGGTAAGTGGTACCATCTGCTAAAGGGCCTAAGATGAAAAGTTCTTGACCTTCAACCTCTCCATTGAATGTACCTGCAATGGTGTAAGGACCATTACCTCCATCAACCCAAACTTCAACAGTATAAGTACCATTGTCTTCAGGTGGGCAAATCACTTGTTGTTGAATCATCACTGCACATTCTACTTCTTGGATAATTTCTTTACCACTACCCGCACCTGTACCACTCCAAGGCATTGCCATATAAGGGAATGAAGATTGGAAAGTAGCATCATTTTCGTTTACGCCAGTAGAATAAGTATATACATCCAATAAGTCTTCACTTACAGGATCCATTCCATCAAAATCGTCATACCACAAACCAATGGCAGCCAATACGATACCTGAAACAGCTTGTAATTCAATGCGTGTTACATCATCTTCCAAACGACGACCATTCGGGAATCCATCCATATTAGGAATCAACTCAAGGTCAGCACTTGTATTGAAGCGAGGGTCTAACAATCCCAAAACCGCAGCTTGAACAACACCTAATGGGCTGAAATCTTCGCTGTCTCTTGGAGTTGCAGGCACTGCCATATTTAATCTCAACATATCACCACCATTTGGCAAGAAGTTGTGAATAAAAGGCTTACCAGCAGTCAAAGGATTTCCACCTGTTTTGCCTGTTGCTAGCTGATAAGGAGGGAAGTTAGGTGCTCCTGTGTGAAAAATTGGCCATAAATCCACAGAACGAGGTGCAGCAGCTTTTGGTAATAATAAAGTACCAAATATAGCATCATCCAAAGCCGTTCCAGCCAATGCTGGATTTCCCTTCAATACAAACAAACCATCTTGTCCATTTCCGAAGTCAAAAGGATCCAATCCCAATGCAGATGTCAAACCTGGTAAAGAAGCACGTTGAACTCGTAATGGAGAGAATGCTGGAACAGCAGTACCAAACTGATCATCATCCATATACAATGCCAATTCAGGATTGTAGAAGTATTCGTAATGGTCAGGATTTTCATTGTAAGGAGTTCGGGCATTCCACTCATCTTTTGCTCCAATAGGCACAACTGCCTCATTGGTTAGTGGCATACCTAATCGGGAAACTTGCACCCAGTCACCGTCGAAGGACATGCTTCCCCCAGCACCAAGTGTTCTGATTTGAGGGCGGCTAGCAGAAGCCCAAACACCTATTACAAAATCACCATCTAAAATATTTGCAGCTTCACCTACGCCTTTTCCATCTTTCTGTAAAGTGGAAATAGGAATTTGTAAAGCAATTGTATGTGTATTCAAAAATGCAAGACCATCAACAGCTTCGCCATCTTGACGAGGTAAATCACCTAAGTCAAAAACACCACCTAAATCTACAAAGAAAGGATCGTCAACAGGACCGCAAAATACAGTTTCACCTGTTGAAGCAGTTGTGATTGCATCTTGCATAAGCGTCATATAGTCTGTCTGTAAACCGGCAACGCTTGTTGTGATAGAACGAGGACCAATATTATTTGGAGGAACTACACCATCTGTTACGATAGCTTCAAAAGTTTCGCCACCATCCATACTTCTTTCGAGTGTATAGGTAGCTTTGATGTTTTGTGCGCCCAAACGAATATTGAAGAAAGTTGTTGGATCTTCGTTTGTTCTTGTGAAAGTTGCACGGTAAACGATGTCGTCTCCCATTGTTTCGGTATTGTTATCAATGTGAATTTCATAACGCACATTTTCACCGAAAGTATAATAGTTAGGACCAGCGTGTGGCAACTCAGCAGGAATATAGTTCGCAATAATTGTTACCGAATTTGGATCATCTGGACTCACAAAAGCATAAACATCTGTATTGTCTGCCAAAGGGTCGTCAGAGATAAGAGGTGCCTCTCTATGACTGGAGGCAAATGCCATTAAGGGCACCAGTATTAAAAGCAACAACTGTATTGCTTTAGATGTTATATTAAATTTTATAGATTTCATTTGTTATTTAATTTACTATTTTTTGAAAATTGTTTCGATGTAGATTTCAGGAGTTTTCTCAGACTTCAAAAGTTTTTAAAACTTTTGAAGTCTCTTTTTAAGTACCTAATCAAAATCAATCGCACATTTCGTTTCGTAAAAACATTGATAATCAAACACTTAAAATCTGATTACTGACTTCCTACACAATTAGACATCTACCAACATTGTATAAGGTTTGATGTAAACTGTAAAAGTTGTTCCTTCCCCCACTTTGCTTTCTACTTCAATTCTTCCCCCATTCTTTTTGATGGTATTGTTCAAAATACTTAAACCAATACCCGCTCCCTCTTGCTTACTATCAATTTGTTTGAAAGGTTGAAACAGTAAATGGCTGTATCTTTCAAGGTTGATACCAATTCCATTGTCTGCAACCTCTATCAAAATATAACCATCCATGTCATAAAATCCGATTTTGGTATGTCCATCTTTTTTTCCATATTTAATGGAATTGACCACAAGATTCATTAGCACTCGTCT
>JBMYXW010000515.1:0-3337 GCA_049608825.1 Chitinophagales bacterium | reverse complement strand
ACCAAGATAAACACGTTGGTGATGGATAAAACAGGAACGGTTACTAAAGGTGTTTTCAAAATAAAAGAAATCAAAGCAATTGGTTGGGATGAAAAAGAGTTTATGAAATTCCTGATGGCAATGGAAGAACAATCCACACATCCAATAGCAAAAGCTATTTTAGAATATAAAGATGAAGGTGCAGATTATGAGGCTTCCGAAGTTACAGAAATAGCAGGAAAAGGTTTAAAAGGTATAGTAAATGATAAGACTGTTTTAGTTGGTAATAAAGCCCTAATGTCAGCCAATAATATTAAAGTTTTAGAGGAAACAGAAACTATTGTAGAATCTATGGTATTAGTATCTATAGCCAATGAATTTGCAGGTTATGTTGTCATTGCAGATGAATTAAAAGAAGATGCCAAAGAAACCATTACAGCATTACATAAAGTAGGAATTAAAAATATAATGATGCTTTCAGGTGATAAAGATTCTATTACCCAACAAGTAGCAAAAGAATTGGGTATCACTAACGCAAAAGGTGGATTGCTCCCCGAAGATAAATTAAAAGAAGTTGAAGCTATGTAAGCACTCTATGAACTACATCTATGAGACTACATAATAGATGGCTACCTTTGTGGCATAGCCTAAAACTATTCAAATCAAATCAAATCAAATCAAGTTCACCGTTTTTTAGAGGTTTCCAGTTTTTAGGAAAGAGTTGATGAAGTTGGGTCATTTTAGTGTCGGGTAGCCTACGCAAGATATCGGAGAGGTATTCCAGAGGATTGTGTCCATGCCGAAGAGCTGACCCAAGTAGGGTATAAAAGATGGCAGCCCATTGAGCGCCTTTTTCAGAGCCAGCAAAGAGGTAGTTTTTGCGCCCGATGGCAATTGGACGAATGGCATTTTCTACCCAATTATTGTCGATTTCAATATTCCCATCGTCTAAATATCGCTCTTGGTATTTCCATCGCCCCAGCGCATACTGAATGGCTTGACCGATGGCACTTTTGGGCAGCACTTTGCCTGATTCATATTCAGTTTGCAGGTAAGTTTTGAGTTTAGCCATAATGGGTTTGGCTTTTTCTTGACGGATTTTTTGGCGTTGCTCGGCGGTATAGTTATCTTTTCGGGCAATGGCTTCAATTTCGTATAATTCTCCAATGAGATTTACGACATATCCTGCTCGTTTTTTGTCATTGTTGAGGGCATCGACAAATTTTCGGCGGATGTGTGCCATACAGGAAACCAATGAAATATGGTCTAATTTGTCGAAGGCATCATAGACATTAAGCCCATCGGTTTGGAGAGTGCCCGCAAAATTTTTCAAGTCTTCGGCAGGGTAAATCCGTCCCCTACCAGGGTTAAAAATAAACACAACGTGATGGTCTAAAGGGTCGTAATAGACCCAGAAGTATCCTGTGTGTGCTTTACCTTTTTTGTTTTTTTTGACCACTTTTAAAACCTTGACAGTCGTTTCGTCGGCTTGTAAATAGGATTTAGAAAATAGTTGTTTACAAAAAGCCTCATAAAGGGGTTTGAGTAAAACGCAGGTTCTTTCCATCCATCCGTTGATGGTATTAGATTTAATATTAACTCCAATTCGTTGGAATATTTGAATTTGCCGATAATAAGGCAGATGTTGGATAAATTTTCCAATAATAATGTAAGCCAACAATCGAGTGGAAGGAATCCCTTTGTCAATGACCCGACTGGGCATGGGCGCAATAACGATAGGATTAGTTACATCTTGAGTAGCTGCTTTGGGATGTGCATATTTAGGTCGAATGATTTGAATAACTTGAAAAACAGGAGGAATAATATCCAATATCTCCGTTACTTCTTCGTCTATTTTGACCATGCCTGTGGTGTCAACATCGGGTTCTATGACAATTGGAATTCGAGGCAAATCAACAGGTAAAGGAATCCGTTTAGTTGGTCTCTTTTTGGGTTGACTACGCTGATAGGTGATGGTTTGCTTAACCGTTAAATCTTCTTGGACAGGGGGTGCGTCTGGAGCAAATAAATCCATTTGATTAGGGAGCGTTTCTTCTGTTTTTTTTGATTTTTCAGAAGTTGCACCAAAGAGCATTTTTTGCATTTTGGCAATGATAAAATCTTTGCGCTCCAATTCAAATTTGAGGGCATTAATTCGCTGTGTTTTTGCAGCATTTTCTTCTATGAGTTTTGCCTTAGTCACTTCACAAAGGTACGATTTTGGAGAGAAAAAAATCAAAGAAAACCACCCTTTTTTATCCACATTCCACAGCTATATTTGTGAGTAAAAATACTGTAAATCAGTTGGTTATGTCAGATGTTAAATCGTTTTCGCTGCTTGACTGAATGCAGCTCCACGCCTTGCATAATGAGCATTAATTGATGCCAAGAAATGCTACAGGAATCACTGTTTTGCCCTACTTGGGGTAGCTGAAATGTACCGCTTTCCAATAGTTTGTAATACAGGGTGAAACCGCCTGACTCCCATACCAAAATTTTCATCCGGTCGCGCCGACGATTTAGGAAAATATAGGCACTACCATCCAAGGGGTCTTGCTGTAGTTCGTTGCGAACCAAACCACTTAATCCATTGAATCCTTTGCGCATATCCGTAGCCAAACGATACAGGTGATAGGTCTGATGACTGTTGAGGGAAAACATTAAATACTGGTTTGAAGTAAAGATTGTAAATAGAGCAATGAGGGGGGACTATTCAATCGAAGCTGAATCCCATTGGGGTAAGTTATTTCGACCGATGTATTCAGATTGCCCTTTGTTTTCTCATCCACGTGGAGAGAAACAAAATTTGATGATGCTGTTGTAAAAGCTGACGGTGCTGCTTTGGATTTATCATATTTATTAATCCAATAGGTGAAGGTATGAAGGTTGATATGGTGCTGGACGCAAAAATCTTTTTTCGATTCGCCGCTACTTCGCCATCGCTCTATCAGCGGATACATTTGGGTACTTTTTCTTTGTGACATATTACTGTTTTGGGGCAAAGGTAGGTTGTATATGGGCTTTTTAAAATATGGGGTTCGTAGAGTGCTTACCGCACAGAAGGCAAATTTTTATTTCCTCGCAATGCCATCCGTAAAGTATTCAAAGGCAAATTTTGTTCGGAATTAAAACAAATGGCTAAACGAGGAGACATTAAGTTGCCATACGAGTTAAAGGAAAAATTGTATGCCAAAAAATGGGTCGTTTATGCCAAGCGACCTTTCCTTGGACCAAAGGCTGTTATTGAATATTTGGGGCGATATACTCATAAGGTTGCTATCTCCAATTATCGAATTAAGGCAATAGAAAATGGCATCGTTACTTTTCAATGGAAAGACTATAAGGCGGGCGGAGAAAA
>JBMYXW010000514.1:0-3338 GCA_049608825.1 Chitinophagales bacterium | reverse complement strand
ACTCATCAACAAGCCTGACATTTTCGTGACAATAATTTTGTCTTTTAAAAATGCAAAACATAACCAAAAGGAACAAAAACAATGCCCAAAACTTCAAAAGTCCAAATCGGGAAACAACTTTATTGAGGTTCTTCAGTTCTTATGATACAAGTCTTTTGGGCAATACAATTACAAATTCACTCCCTTTACCCAGTTCGCTGTTTACAAATATTTTGCCTTTGTGGTCTTTGATGATTCCATAAGTGATAGACAGCCCCAATCCAGTACCTTTGCCAACATCTTTGGTCGTAAAAAATGGCTCAAATATCCTTTTCTTCACATTATCAGACATTCCTACCCCTGTATCTTTAATCTTGATTCTTACATGTTCCTCACTGTTTTCGGTTGTAATGGTGATGCTTCCTTTCCCTTTAATGGCTTGTATAGCGTTGGAAAGTAGATTCATAAATACTTGATTGAGTTTGCCAGGATAGCATTCAATTTCGTTTATTGCAGTATCATAATTCTGTTCAATTGTTATATTTTCTTTGGTTTCATTTTTCAAAATAATTAATGTAGCATCCAAGCCTGAATGAACGTCTGCCATTTTAATGGTATCTTCATCCAATCGTGAAAAATTCCGCAACCCTGCCACAATATCTCTCGTTCGATTAGCACCTTCTTCAATTCCGTCTATAAGTGCCTCCATTTCTTCAAACAAATATTCCAAGTCCATTTCTTCCGCATAGGCATCTGCTTCTTTACTTGCCTTAAATTTATCTTCAGAAGCTGCAATATTTTGATATTTTTCCAGAATAGCTTTAATATCTTGAAAATCTGTTTTTAAAGGAAAAATATTAGCTGATACAAAATTGATTGGATTGTTGATTTCATGGGCAATTCCTGCGGTCAGCTGTCCCAACGAAGCCATTTTTTCGGCATTAACTAATTGAACTTGTGTACTTTTAAGTCTATTCAAGGTGGCTTCCAAGGCGTTGTTTTGTTCCTTCAATTGCTGTGTCTTGCGAGCAACTTCTTTTTCGAGCGTCTGTTCATATTCTTTTTGGATTTGTTCGGCTTCTTTTCTTTGTGTAATATCCGAAAAATTGGAAACGACACCACCAACGCTTTCAATATGCAATAGATTGATGATTCTTGCTTCAACAAATATCCAAGTACCTCCTTTTTTCTTTACTCTTTGTTCCACTCGAATCATCTCATTTGGATTATTCATCAAGTACTCCCAATCTTTTTCGGCATCAGAAAAGTCATCGGGATGAATGAGATGAAAGCCTGTCGTACCTATCAATTCTTCCTCCTCATACCCCAAGATGGTTCTAGTAGAAGGTGAACAATAAGTAACAACTGCATTATCATTTCTCACCGCAATCATATCCATCGAATTTTCGATCAGCGAACGATAGTATTTTTCTCGGTTCGCCAATTTTCTTTGATCGGATATTTTTTCATCAACAATACGAGTATTGATAACAATCCCTTGAATAATTGGATCTTCTATCAAATTATGAGCTGCCGATTCAAGATACCTCCAAGTTCCAGTACTGTCAAGTGTACGATACAGTTTATTAATAACCAATTGCCAGCCTGGCACTTTTTTTACTTTATCAAAAAGTACTTTCACATCTTCAACATCCTCAGGATGTATGTACTGAAAAATATCTTCTCCAATAAAATTAATGGCATAATGTCCAAACTGTTTTTCAAAAGAGGGGGATAAATATTGGTATCTTCCTTCAATATCTATGATGCTAATAATATCAGATGAGTTCTCAATTAGAGAACGGTAATAACGTTCTTTTTCCGAAATTTTCTGCTGATTTAGGATATGAGCATTGATATTTCTAAAATTGATGACAACCCCTTCTATATCTTTATCATGCAATAAATTCTTAACAAAATTTTCTACATAATGCCACGAACCATCCTTGTGTTGATATCTATATGTTGCTGTTAGTTGAGTATTAGGAGTATCTAATACCTCTTGAAATCCCACATATACCTTTTCCAAATCAGTGGGGTGAATGTATTTAAACCCACTCTGATTAAGAATTTCAGATGGTTTGTATCCAAACTCTTTCTCAATCGTTGAAGACACAAATTTCATTACTCCATTTTTATCTACAATTCCCAATATCTCACTTCCATTCTCCGTAAGTTTGCGATAATAATGATCTTTTCGTTCTTCTAATTTTTCATAAGCCTGCTTCAATAAAAGTGATTTCTCTTCAGTTATTCCCCTTTGTACTTCCAATTCTTGATTTTTTTGCAGAACAATATCGGTGGTTAAACCCAGCTGTCTTGTTTCGTTTCTATGTTCTTTTTCAAATAAGGAAAAAATCGTAATTAGATAAAGAAACAATCCTAGGTGTGAGAATAAAGTAAAAAATGGTTGGTAGGATTCTTCATAACCCAAAGGAAAAAAATATTCATTGATTGCCAAGAAATAAAGAACAAAAAGGCAAATAAAACAAATCCCTCCCCAAAAGTAACCTGCAATCTTATTTACATACCAAAAAAAACTAATGACAGCGGCAAATATCCACCCTATTGCAGGAGAATACAAACCTCCTGTACTAAAAACAGTAAAATAAAATAATTAAAATTAAAAAGGAAAAAATATTGCCTGTCCAAAAAGCATTTCCATACTTGCGATAAAAAATAACAATAAGAAAATTCGATACGATAAAAGCGAATATAGAATATGCACCTATCCAATATCCAATCGAAATATCAATTATCAAATAAATAATTCCTAAAATAGCAGACGCAACAATGGAAATAGCTGTAAATCTCGATTTTCGGTATTTTTCTGCATCATTCACCACATTTTCAGGAATAATCCATTGGATAATATTATTTATTAAATTCATAAAAAACTGACTTATTCTACTTATGACTTATTTGAACTTTTGTTGTTGAACTGCTGTTACAAATCGAGCTACAAGTTATTAACAATAAATCAATATAGCATGGGTATTTTAGACAAATTTTTGGGAAAAGGAAATAAGAAAGATGAAACAACTTCAAAAGGCATCAATTGGCAAATGCTTCAAAATGAAGAGCAATTGAAGGAAATTATTAGCGAATCAAGTGAAAAACCTGTTGCGATTTTCAAACACAGTATTCGATGTTCGATTAGTTCGATGGCAAAACGACGTTTGGAACGCAATTGGGATATTGCAGAAGATGCACTGACTATTTATTACCTCGACCTAATCACTTTTCGGTCGGTTTCCAACAAAATTGTAGATGTTTTTGAAGTTCAACATGAATCCCCTCAAATCATACTGATTAAAAATGGAGAAGTTGTTTTTCATACTTCTCACAGTGATATTTCT
>JBMYXW010000513.1:0-3341 GCA_049608825.1 Chitinophagales bacterium | reverse complement strand
TGATGCCAAAGGATATTTTTCACCATAACCTTTAGATTTAACTCGAGAAGCATCGATACCGTTATCAGTTAAGTATGCTTTAACCGCATTAGCCCTCTTTTGAGATAAATTCAAGTTGCTGATGATTGGTTACTAATAACGAGTCACCAATCTACTAAAACTTAGCATCAATACTCTTCAATGCTTCTTTAAGAGTCGCTTTGTTCTCCTTACTAAGTGGATTACTTCGAGCGTCTAATTTGGTGAGATTTGGCAATAGTACAAGAATATTGCTAAAACTGTTGATTTTCAATTCGTTTCCTATACATGAAAACTGCTTGAGCCTTTGCATTGCATTGACACCTTTCAAGTTTTTGAGTTGGTTTTTACTGCAATTCAAACTGTGTATGTTTACCAATTTGTCTGTACCTCTAAGGTTACTGATTCCATGCTCTGCTACATTCAAGGTTTGCAAACTGGTGAGTTCTCTCAAACCTGTTAGGTTGGTTAGTTTGAAGGTCAGTTTGTTTTTGCTGGTACGGTAAAAGCTCAATCTCTTCAACTTGAGTAAATTCTTAACCTTGTCATTTGCTGGTCTGGTAAGGATTTCGCCATTTCCAGCTACTACATTGAATGCCATTTGCCACTGTTTCTCCAATGATTTCCACCATTTTGAATACTTCTTATCTTCTTCATTCTTAGCCACACTGACTGTCAGTTTGCGCTTTTTAGGAAGCGGTTTGGTAGCCTTCTTTGTTGTCGTAGGAGCGGTTTTTTGAGGTTTAGGTGTAGCCGTTTTACTCTCTACCTTTGTTTCCTTAGGTGTGGTTGCTTTCGGAGTAGGTTTATCCTTTGTCTTTTTAGCTTCCTTGTTTACCTTAGGCTTGGTATTTTCTTCCGTTTTGGTTTCCTCTGTTTTTGCAGTCTCGACCTCAACCTCAACCTCAACCTTCGTTTCCTCACTTTTCACCGAATCATCCTTAGTGTCTTCTTGTGCTTTCTCCACATTCGCCTTTGCCGCTTGTTCTTGTTCCCTCTGCGTCTTCGATTTTCTGACCAATTTAGGCTTGGTTGCTACCTCCGTTTTGGTTTCCTCTGTTTTTGCAGTCTCGACTTCAACCTTCGCCTCCTCATTTTTCACCGAATCAACTTTAGCACCTGCATCTTCTTGTTCTTTCTCCACATTCGCCTTTGCAGCCTGTTCTTGTTCCCTCTGCGTCTTCGATTTTCTGACCAATTTAGGTTTGGCTGTTACCTCAGTTTTGGTTTCTTCTGCTTTTGCAGTCTCGGCCTTAACCTCAATCTTCGTCTCCTCACTTTTCACGGAATCAACTTTAGCATCTGCATCTTCTTTCTCCACATTCGCCTTTGCAGCCTGTTCTTGTTCCCTCTGTTTCTTCGATTTTCTGACCAATTTAGGTTTGGCTGTTACCTCAGTTTTGGTTTCCTCTGCTTTTGCAGTCTCGACCTCAACCTTCGTCTCCTCACTTTTCACCGAATCAACGTTAGTATCTTCTTGTGCTTTCTCCTCATTTGCCTTTGCAGCTTGTTCTTGTTCCCTCTGTTTCTTCGACTTTCTGACGACCTTAGGCTTGGTATTTTCTTCCGTTTGGGTCTCCTCTGTTTTTGCAGCCTCTACTTCAATGTTCGTCTCACTGTCTGTGGTCGAGTCAATGTTAGTTTCTTCCTGTGCTTTCTCCTCATTTGCCTTTGCAGCCTGTTCTTGCTCCCTTTGCTTCTTCGATTTTCTGACCAATTTAGGCTTGGTTCTTTCCTCCGTTTTGGTTTCTTCTGCTTTTGGAGTTGGAGCTTCGGTTTTGGTCTCGCCCTGTTGTATAGTAGAAGTTTCTTCTACTGAGTCAGTCTTCGTGGTCTCATCACTTTTAGGAGTGTATTTTTTAGATTTTTTGACCAACTTGGGTTTTGTTCTATCTTGCGAACGTTCCTTTTTACTCTTAGACTTTTCCTCCGTTTTTGCAATAGGCTCTTTTGATACCTGTTCTTCCTTCAATGGAGTATCAACATTTGGATTTTTTTCTTTCGTCGAATCCTCGATTTGTGGAGCATCTTCAGTAGAAGGTGTCTTTTGAGATTTTTTCAAGACAATGACCTTGGCATCCTTTTTTGGTTGGTTACGGCGTTTATCACCCGATTCTTCTTTTCCTTTTTGCTTGTTTTGAGGCTTGTCTGTATTGGAGCGATTTGTTTTGGATTTTACCTCTTTTGGTTTTTTTTGTTCTTGTTGGTTGCTCTTTTGTGAAGGGCGTTGAGGTCCGTTGTCCTTATTTTTACTACGGTCGGCAGGAGTAGATTGTGTAGAGTTGTTTTTCAAACGTTTGATTTCGTCTTCTCTGCTTCTTAGTTTGTCTTCCAAATATTTGGTGCGTTCTTTCAGTATTTTTATTTGAGCATCACGAGGATCATCTGCTTCAAGCAATATTTTTTTTGCACAATCTCCTTTGCTATTTGTTCCTAATACATAACTGACTCTTTGCCCTTTGTTAAATTTAGGTACATTTTCGGGGTCAGCAAAATAGGATTTGTAGAAAAAGAGGTCTTCACCGCCTCCTTGTTCTGGCTTGATAGCACCCATTCCTCTATTTTCGTCAAATTGCACGACCTTTCCTTTGATTCGGTTTTCATCTACTTGAAGGATTTCAATGTTTCGAGCATATTCTCCTTTATCGGTTTCGTCAATAAAGAAATTTACTCTTTGTCCCTGTTCGACTGTTTGAGGAAGTTCTGTAGTTCTAAAATTGACTTCATCTTCAATTTGATAGACAATACGTCCCCAACCTTTGTGGTTGTTCACAAACTTTACTTTTCCTTCAAATTTTGCTCTTGGTGGATAGAGAATTCTGGTAAGTTTTCTATAAAGCTTATCGGTAGGTTCTTTTAGAATGACATTGATGTCCATGTCAAACAAAATCAAGTGATCTCCACTGGGAACAGGAATGACTTCTCCCATAAATAATCGCATGGGTTCAGCTTCTCGTTCTTTCCATTTGTATTTAGAATACTTGGGGTCAGAATAGTTGTCATTGCTGATAACTGCCGAGCCATGTCGGTCTGCCAATTCTAAAATGAAATCGTCCGCACGTTTTCCTCCGCTAACTTGATAAAAACGATCCGTGTGTTCTAATAGTTTTTTATATATTTTCTTCTCGTTATCTGGGATGTAATAACTGGTATTGGCATCAAAAATACAGAAAAAGGTCTGTTTTTTGCGTTTGATTTCGAGGAGTAATTGCATCAATACTTGAAGCGACATTTCTTTTCCCCAATGACAGATATTGGTTGCATCTACATAGTAAGTACAAGCATCAGGGTTGGGAGTTACTTTTATTCTTGCCATAATTTGT
>JBMYXW010000512.1:0-3342 GCA_049608825.1 Chitinophagales bacterium | reverse complement strand
CAAGACTACCCTTGTCTAATTTAATCTATATTTACGCCTCTACAGCCGCATTCATCTTGTGAAAATCGTGAATCGAAGCACCTGCTTTTGCCATAGCTCTCAAGCTATCTGGCACTGCAAAACGACCTCCAAAACGAGCTGCAAAATCATCACACTCTGCAATGAAAGTATCCATACCCACATAGTCAATGTAAGACAAAGCACCACCTGTATAAATCGGGAAACCCCAACCCAATACAGAACCAATGTCGCCATCTTTCACGCTTCTCAACACACCTTCTTCCAAACAACGGTAGCTCTCCAAAGCCTGACGGTGTAAGATACGCTTACCAACCGTTTCAGCATCCAAAGTATCGACATTGGAGTTGAACAATTCCGCCAATTTAGGCCATAGATTCTTTTTACGATTCGGTAGATAATCGTAGAATCCTTTGCCGCCTTTTTTACCAGGACGACCATGTTCATGCACCATCATTTTTTGTAGTTCGTACAGTTCCATCATCTCTTCGTTGTCCTTCAATCGAGGGTCGGATTCCATAACGTGTAAGCCCAAAGTCAAACTCACTTCGTCTGTAACTGCCAAAGGTCCAACAGGCATACCTTTTCGCTTTGCCACGTTTTCAACCATTGCAGCAGGCACACCTTCTTTGAGCAAATAAATGCCCTCAGAAGTGAATGTACTGAAACAACGAGAAGTATAGAATCCTCGGCTATCATTGACCACAATCGGCACTTTCTTGATTTGTGTCACATAATCCACCGCCTGTGCAATCGTCTTATCAGAAGTCTTTTTACCCACAATGATTTCCACCAAAGGCATTTTATCAACAGGCGAAAAGAAGTGAATACCGATGAAATTTTCGGGTCTTTCGGAGGCTTTCGCTAAAAGGGTAATCGGAATAGTCGAAGTGTTGGAAGCATATACTTTGTCAGCCTCCAAAACAGCTTCGGTTTGTTTCGTCACCTTCGCCTTCAATTCCACATTTTCAAATACCGCTTCAATAATCAAATCACATCCTTTCACTGCATTCGGGTCGTCAGTTGCTTCAATTCTTCCCAATAATGCTTCCATTTTTTCGGGAGTCGTGCGTCCTCTCGATAATTGCTTGTTCAGCAAATTAGTAGAATAGCTTTTACCCTTTTCAGCACCTTCCATCGTCACATCCTTCAATACCACATCCATTCCCACTTTTGCAGAAACATAAGCGATACCAGCACCCATCATACCAGCTCCCAAAATACCGAGTTTGCCTACTTTTTGGAACTCATGACCTTTGGGTTTTGCCTTGCCTTTTTTGGCTTCGTTGATGGCAAAGAATCCTGTACGAATAATGTTTTTCGCCTCTTTGGTCTGCAATACTTTGGTAAAATAACGAGCCTCAATCTCCAATGCTCGGTCAATCGTCAATTCCAAACCATCATGAACTACACTCAAAATGTACTGCGCTCCAGGATAGTTACCATGCGTCATTTTTCGCACATTTCCGATGCTGCCCATCATGGTCATCACACCATTTGGAGTCATCAAACCGCCACCAGGAATGCGTTTTTTCTTGGCATCCCACGGCTGAACAGGATTTGGATTCGCTTTGATCCAAGCCTTTGCAGCAGGAATCAAGTCTTCTTGAGTTGCTACCAACTCACCAATCAAGCCATCTTTCAATGCTTGTTCTGGACGTGCTTCTGTTCCCTGCAATAAGTAGGTCAAGCCCGTTTGAAGCCCCATCAAATAAGGAGTCTTTGCAGTTCCGCCACCGCCTGGTAACAAACCTACTTTTACTTCTGGAAAGCCCAATTTGATGCGGGTATCGTTAATACAAATACGGTGGTGACAAGTCAATGCCAATTCCATTCCACCGCCCAAAGCGATTCCATTGATTGCCGCAACGAAAGGCTTTCCACCTGTTTCGACTTCACGCATTTTTTGGTGCAAGGTCATCATTCCTTTGAAAAATTCACCTGTGTCTTCAATCGGTTTGCCCAAAAATCGAAGGTCACCACCTGCCATAAACATTCTACGGCTTGAAGTGACAATTACACCACTTACGGCTTCGTCACGAATGGCTGTCATTGCCGCTTCATTGTATGCCGAAATCATATCTGCATTGAATAAGTTGGCGGGATGGTCCACCATATTGACGGTAATGATTCCGATTCCGTCGCTGCCTACTTCGTAGGTTAAAATATTATTTTTTATAACTACTGTACTCATTGTTTTTTGTTGTTGTTTCTGAAAAAAATATTTGCAAAGGCTTTATTCAGATTTGATTGACTTTGGATATTCCTATTCTGAATGCCGTGAAAACATCCCCCTAACCACCTTCAAAAGGGGGAATTCACTTCAAAACTCCCCCTTTGAAGGGGGCGAGGGGGATGTAGCACAAAGATTTGAAAACATAAATTGTTTTTGATAATCAATCAAATTTGAACGGACTATCTATTACTGAACTACATTTTTTTAACAATTCAGCAATAAGACAATTCAACAATTAATTAAACTCGCTCAATAATCGTCGCAATTCCCATTCCTCCTCCAATACAAAGGGTAATCAAGCCAGTCGTTTTGTTTTGTCGCTCCAATTCGTCCAATAGCGTTCCCATCAACATACAACCCGTAGCTCCAAGCGGATGCCCCAAAGCAATTGCTCCACCATTCACATTCACTTTGTCAAAACCAATGCCCATATCCTGCATAAAGCGCATAGGAACAACAGCAAAAGCTTCGTTTACTTCATACAAGTCAATATCATTTTTGTCCATACCCGCTTGCTTCAATGCTTTGCGGCTTGCAGGAGCAGGACCGACCAACATCATTGTAGGATCCGTACCATATACAGCAGCAGCTACCACTTTTGCACGAGGCTTCAAGCCCATTTTTGCGCCAGCCGCTTTGTTTCCAATCAATGAAATCGCCGCACCATCTACGATTGCAGAAGAATTACCTGCATGGTGAATGTGGTTGATTCTTTCGATTTCAGGGTAGCGATCTAATGCAACTGAATCAAAACCTGCCATTTTGCCCATCATCGCAAAAGAAGGTTTTAAGTTGCTCAAAGTTTCGACGGTTGTTCCTGGGCGAATGTTTTCATCTGTTCCCAAAACAGTGATTCCGTTGATGTCTTTGATGTTTACTCTTGAAGTGTAAAGCCCTTTTGCTTCTGCTGCTGCAGCTCTTTTTTGAGATTCTACTGCAAATTCATCTGCATCTTTACGGCTAAAACCGTATTTGCTTGCAATCAAATCCGCAGAAACGCCTTGTGGAATCGCATGACCTGGCAAAGCAACAGCAGGGTCAATCATCAATGCACCACCATCAGAACCCATTTTGACACGAGACATACT
>JBMYXW010000511.1:0-3356 GCA_049608825.1 Chitinophagales bacterium | reverse complement strand
CCGATGTATTGCCGTTTTTGAACGATTCGCCTTTCCGAACTGCTCCTATCAATAGCCGTGCTTCTTGGAAAAAAGAGGTTGTTCAGATTTTTGCACAATCGACTGCGACAGAACTCAATCCCAACGAAAAATTGGGTTTGTTTCAGTTACTCTTAAAGATTGGTGTTTCTCGAAAACAAATGGCAGAAATCGCTTTGTTCACCAACAATCAAGGCGAACACAAACAGCTAAATACGCTCTTAGCTTCTGACGTGGAAGTGGAAGAATGGCTCGAAAGCTACAAAATCCACGTAGAGGAGGAAGACGAAACCTTGCAGTCTTTCCTACTCCCCGAAGCAGAAATTTACGCCCAAATCATTTTGCCGAATTGGAATAAATTGCTCCAACAACCTAAAGTTTTGGCAGAGATTCCCGCTTTTTATCAATCGGTACAAACACATTTTGGCAACAGCAAAAGCAGTCGTCCCCTCATACATTTGGACTATATTTTTGCAGATGCGGAACAGGGATTTTTGCAGCGAAAAGGCGTTTACTTCCACAAAATGTTGGAGCAAAACGAAAACTATGAAGCCTTAGAAATTGCTTTGCAGAAACTAACCGAATTGGCAACTCCACAAACCGAAGTTTTGCCTTTCTTAACTGATGCCCCCTTCAAAACCAACGAAAACCGATTGCAGCAAGCTCTCAAACCAAATCCTGTTTCTTTGTCCGAAAGCGAATTGAAGGCATTGCTGGAGTTTGTGAAAGCACAAAAATTAGGCTTTTTCAGCTTTTTATACATGGAAGAAAGCGAGGAGAAGGGCATGTATTTTGTGGGCAAAAAAGGCAGTTTTGTGCAGTGTTATGCGGGCGACAAACGCTCCAAACTCTACCAAACCGCTACTACACAACTCGCCGAACGCTACAAATTTTTACCGCCGAAATTCTACAATCCAGATACCAACAACAAAGGTTTATTGGAAGGCAAACAATTGTACAATGAGTTGATTAAGACCGTCGACTCAGAAGCATTGTCCGCCATCGTTGCCGAAAGTGGTGACACCAAAATACAGGCTCAATTCCTCAAACGCCTCCCCGAATTGACCCTTAAAGCGGGACAGGCTTACGATAAAAGCAGTTCGGAGTGCAACACTTTGCAGCTTTTCCGAAACAAAGAAGTCGCTGCGGTGGATTTGCGGAAAAAAATCACTTTGGAGAATGCGGAAGGGAAGACCTACAAACTGATTGAAGTCTGTTATCCCGATTGTGTGAGCTTCAAAGTCGAACAATTGGGGCAGTTCAAATTGTCGCTTTCGGAAGTCTTACCGAGGTTTGCGCCCGTTTTTGCCTTGATGGAACAATTGACCGAGCAGTTTCCCAGTTCAGAATCGGCTTTGCTTAGGAAAATGGTCTTCAATGCGGGAGACGAATTGCCACAGAATGTGATTTTAGGTGAACTTCGCCGAGATTACCGAACTCTCCAAAATGCGTCACAATTGGCGTTTGCGGTCTTGACCAATCGAGCCAACAACATCAACGTTTCTCGAAACTTTAAGGTCAAAACGAGAGGTGAAGAAACGCCTTTCGTGTATGAACATCCCGCTTTTTATCTGACCCAACATTCTTTCCTTCAAGACAGTGCGGTATTGGCAGAAGACTATGCCGACATTGCGGATTTGCTGAAATTGGACAGTGAAAAACGTCCTGCTTTTGCCTTCAATGGACAACATTTGTTCATCGAACCTTTCTTGTGGAAGAACACGTTCTACCTATCCTCGCTGCAAAAAATGACAGGTGATGACCTTCAAAACCAACGCAAAACGCTCTTGGAATATGCCTATCAAAAATGGGTTGCGACTCCAACGGACAGTATTGAACTGCAAGATTTTGAAGCTGTCTTTGGCTTCGATTCAGTAGCATCTGTGCATCCGCAAGTTTATGCTTTGGAAAGTGAAACGCTTCCAAAATGGGTGCTGCAATGGGCAAACGAGAACGAGCAGCAAATTTCATTTTTGGCTGCAATGGGTGTGAATACAGCCAATTCTTCGCTGGTGAATTTCCGTCAATTCCTTCAATCGGGCGAAGGCGACATCAGCCGCAAAGACCTCAACAGCTTCAACAATTTGGAGCGCAATTTCCACCTACAAACGCTCGAATGGGCAGCGCAAGAAGATTTGATTTTTGAAGGAGATGCCGACAATACACACTGGCTTCGAATCCTTTACAATACAGTGGAAGGTTTTGAAGCCGATACGCCACTGCCATATGTGGTGGGATTGAAGGAAGAAAATTTTGCCTATAAGCTGCAAAGTTTTGAAGGGAAAACACTGTATGCTTTGCAGAAATACAAACTGGATTTGCTGCAAGAAAAATACGGGATTGGTTTGGCAGATATTTTTGAGCAAATGCAAGTGGTGGAACGCTGTTTTGTGGATTGGGACATCAAAAATCTGGACTTGACAACAACCAAAGTAACGGAGGAATTGGATTGGGAACAGTTGCAGGCAGAGAGTGAAGAATGGACGGTGAATTATTACCAAGAATGGAAACAGGATGTACCTTTCCAAATCTTTTTGTTTGATGGTGAAATGCCACACGAGGTGCAATATCTCGACACAAGGATGCTACATTTTGCAAGTGGTAATGCGGTTTTGCATGAAAATGAAATATTTGTAAATCGCAACGCTGCCAACATCGAGGAAGAACTTTTGGGCATCTCCAAAACCACTACGGGCTTGACCCAACAACACCTGCTCGAACTCTTGCGCCTCAAAAATGAGGTGTCGCTCCAAAATCTTTCTGAGGATTTGGTGCATACCCCGATTCAACGCATCCTACAACAAACGGCTGCCCCTGAATGGTCGGCTGCTTATAAGGCTTTGGTGGAGTATTTGAGTGGTGAGGGTAATGTGGCTTTGTATTCTTTTGCAGATGTGGATTTGGAAAATGAAACCGAACAGGAGGGGATTTTGACGCATATTTCTAAGGGTGGCGAACCGATTCGGATTGTGTTGAAGTCTATTTTGAGACCGAATTTGTCGCTGACTTTGGGGGAATGGAGAACTTTACAGACTGCTGATAGTCAAAGTGAGTTGTTTGTTTTTGATGGGGGGAGTTTAGAGAGGGTTGATTTATCTTTGGCACTTCGTGGTGATGGTGATTTGAGGGTTTTGTTGGAGTTGACGGGATTGGGGGAAGCGGAGTTGGGAGGATTGATGCGGGTGATTTTGGGAGAGGGGGAGTTGGTGGAGTGAATTGAACTATCAGTAAAAACTAAACATAATTAACAAATAATGATACAAATAAGAGATTTACAGCAACCAATCATGGATATAACTCATGAACTTATCATAGATAATAAAAAAATAGAACAGTGT
>JBMYXW010000510.1:0-3368 GCA_049608825.1 Chitinophagales bacterium | reverse complement strand
TCAATAACGATTCCACCACCAGGGGAATTACTGTAAACGACTGTTATATCTAAGGTGTATAAATTGGTTTCTTCATTGCAATCTCCTACTTCAATGTTGGTAATTTCGATGTCGCATTGTGGCGTACAAGCCGTTGGTTCATTGTAAGCATTTGCTAATGTGCTGCTGCAATTTGGGTTCGCTACAAAAGAAGCTGTAACGTTTACCTCATTTGTTTCGCTTGTCGGTAAGGTGATATTGAAGGTTTCCGCACCGCTTCCATCGGGAATAAAAGAAAAAACCGTTCCCAAAATTTCGATGTTCAAAATACCATCAGGCGCATCACTGTATTCCACTTTCACCTCCAAAGAATAGCTGTTATTGGAAGGGTTACAATCGCTCACACTTACTCCCATCACTTCAATACTACAATTCGTGTCATTGCAGGCTTCGGGTGCATCGAAAGTCATGGCAGAACCGCCAGTACAATTCGCATCATTCGCAAAATTTGCAGTCACTTCAACATTCTCTGTTCCATCAGCCACCAATTCCACACTAAAAGTTTCTTGACCGCTTCCATCGGGAGTAAAAGTTGAAGTATTGCCTCCAATGTTTACTTCAATATCACCACTTGGCGCACCTTGATAATTTATGCTTACTTCAATGCTGTATTGATTTGTTGAAGGATTGCAATCTCCTACATTCAAATCTGTTACTTCAATATTGCAGTTCACAACATCACAAGCATCAGGTGCATTGTAGGTTGCTCCTAAATGGTCATTGCAGTCGGCATCATTCGCAAAACTTGCGCTCACGCCTACATTTTCAAAACCGTTGGCATTCAATTCTCCGATTGTGAAAGTTTGTGTTCCCGTTCCATCGGCTGCAAAAGAAGTGGTGTTTCCAAGCACTTCAATATCAATATCACCAGTAGGTGCGCCTTCATAATTTACGCTTACTTCAATGCTGTACTCGTTCGTTGAAGGATTGCAGTCGCCCACATTTACATCCGTTATTTGAATCGCACAATCGACATTGCAGGAAGCAGGCGCATTGTAGATTGCGCCTAAATTGTCATTGCAGGCAGCATTGTTCGCAAATCCTGCACTAACTCCTACGTTTTGAAAACCATTGGCATTCAAGTCATTGATGGTAAAGGTTTCTTGTCCACTTCCATCAGGTGTGAAAGCGGTCACATTGCCCAATACGGTCACTTCAATATCGCCACTTGGTGCATTTTGGTAGGCAATTGTTACATCTAAAGAATAGGTATTGTCATCGGGGTCACATTCGCTGGTCATAGCACTCAAGACTTCAATATTGCAGATAGGTACATTGAAGCCAAAATTGACATCTTCAATGCTCAGTTGATTCATATTGATATTGAAGGGGTTGGTAGGATTGTTGGCAGTCGTCAAAGTACCACCGTCTATAATTGTACCTTGAATGTCCGCAATTTCGAGGGTGATTTCACCTACTATTAAATTGTCGAAAGAGTAAGAACCATCGCCTTGTGTGGTGGTCGTGAAAGGTATGTTGCTAAAATTGTCGTTGTTGAAGACCAATAAAACAGACACTCCTTCTGCCCCTGTTTCTCCTGCAAAAACGCCATCGGCATTGTCGTCTTTCCACACAAAACCGCTCGCTGTTCCCGTTCCCAAAAGCCCTGCATCAATGTCCATGATTTCATCGGCATCAATTTGGAATACATCGGTCGAGCCCGTTTCAAAGTTGTTGGTAATATCACTGTTGATGCTGGCATTGCTGCCTACGTTTGGAGTGGTCGGAATGTATAAAGGAGCAGTTCCGAAGGTGATGTAATAGTCCAATGTGGTATTGGTGATTTCGAGGCTGTATGTTCCATCTGATTCGGTGAAAGTATTCATAACCAACGTAAAATCAGCAGCATTGTAAAGATTGACACCCACATTTTCAAGTCCACCTTCGTTGGCTTGTTGAATGCCATCTTTGTTTCTATCCCACCACACAAAACCTTCTACCATGCCCACAACGGGAGGTTCAAAAGAACACAATACGGTGGTTTCGGGACTAAGATTTTCGGTTTGGACAGTTGGCGTATGGCTTGTGCCATTGGTTGTTGTGGTAAAATCTATGTTTAAATTGGAGTAGGTATAATCGGCTTGTTGAGGAATGATAAGTAAATCATTGCAGCCACTGTCGCCGAAGCCATCTGTTTGGATAAGATAGTTGTCCAATGAATTAAAAGTCGGGCTTCCGCCAAAACTATTCGTTTGTCCTGCCACCAAAATCCCATTGCTGTTCACGATTGCATCTCTTGAAGCATTCAAGCCAGAATCTCCATACTGATGTGTTTCTATCAAGCCGCCATCTTCGTTCATAAAATAGCTGTTGATACGGCTATCAACACCTGCATTGAGACTATTCGTGCTTGTCAAAGTAAGGTTTCCATTGTCAAGTTGATTGCAGGTAACAGGGAAAAAACTGTCAAAAGCTTGGAAGTTTTTCACCCATTGAATGGTTCCTGTTGAAGTGATTTTCATTCCAGTGATGTGGAAACTGAAACCCGTTGAAGTGGGTTCAATCGTGTATCCTCCAATAAAAAAACCACCATCATCAGTCGGAATGATGGAAGTTCCAAAACAGTCAATCGTACCAGGAATCCCATACATTTTTTCTTGAACTATTTCACCATCAGCATCTGTTTCCACAAACAACACGCCCATTTGCAGACCTGTTCCTCCACCTCCTAATCCTTTGAGCCAAGTTTTTTGTGAGGAAAGAACTTTTTGTTCAATTATATTCTTATTGAAAGATTCGGGGTCTTCTTCTTCTTGTGCTTTTTCAGCAGAAATGTATTCTACCAAACCTGTAAAGGCGTAACCGCCATTGGGTAATGCAACCCCTGCTATTCGGTCAATATTGAGACTCGTACTGTGGGTTTTAGACCAATTGAGAGTTCCGTTTGAAGTGGTATTAACCATGAACACATCGTTTCGGTCATTGTTGGTACTAAAACTGTTGGACTCGCCAATAAAAGTGTAGCTTCCATCGCTGTTTTGAAAAACCGAATTAGCAGCATCGTCCCCATCTCCACCAAAGGCACGAGTCCATTGTATGTTGCCCATGTCGTCGGTTTTGAGGAGAAAAGCGTCTTCGGAGGTCGTTCCAAAACTCATACTTCGACCTCCCAAAAGGTAGCCATTGTCGGATGTTTGGATAATATCGTGACCAACTTCAAAATTGCTTCCGCCAAATATTTTTGTCCATTGAGCAGCACCAACTTCATCGGTTTTGGTCAATAAAATGGCTTGGAATAGATTAGTTCCTGCGCCAGAAAAACCTGCAATGGCAAAGCCATCGTCTTCTGTTGGAGTGATTGCGTAGGGAATATTGTCTCCTACTTCTGT
>JBMYXW010000509.1:0-3371 GCA_049608825.1 Chitinophagales bacterium | reverse complement strand
ACTGGTCAACAACTTCACTTGTCATTTTTGGAATAACAATAAATAAAATCAAAACTGCCCCTAAAGCACCTGAAAGCAGATCCAAAAAAGAAACATTAAATACATTGAGTTCTCGCTTCGCCATAAATAATTGTGGATTGTAAGCTGTTATTTTTCAAAATGGAAGTTCTAAACTAGACTTAGACACATTAATTTATAGATGGTTTCAGACCTTCAATAATTAAAATCTTCCAAAAAAGCTGCAATATGCAAAAAAAGCACATTTTCAGATAAAAAATGGTGGATTATTTTGATATTACCTATCTTTTACGAAAAAGTAACCAAGCTAATTGCCCTAAACAAACATAATAATGAAAATTTAACCTATTTTTAACCGCACAATTGGCTATGGCATAATTTTTACACCTTTGTTTTCGTATTAGTAAGACTGCACGATAAAAGTAGTAAAATTAAGTAAACATTCAATAATCAATCATTTAGCATGGCATTTCGGATATACGATCCCGTTTTTTTACATGAAATAGGCAAGCGAAAGAACAACGAAGACATGGTTTATCCCTTCGATGATTCGGCTACAACAGCAGATCGCCTGTTTTTGGTATGCGACGGAGTAGGTGGCGCAAACAAAGGAGAAGTTGCTTCTTTAATGATTTGCGAATTGTTTCAAGTTTATTTTCAAGAAAATGACTTGCAGCACGTTTCAAAGAGCGATTTGGAGGATGCCTTGCGATTTGTAGAAGGTAAACTGTCTGAACATACCCAGGAGAATCCCGACTGTTCGGGAATGGCAAGTACGCTCACTCTACTTCACCTCAACGATGAACAAAACGTGGCGACTATCGGATGGGTTGGTGATAGCCGTGTTTACCACATTCGAGCGGGCAAAATACTCTACGAAACCGAGGATCATTCACTCGTCAATGAATTGATTAAACGAGGTGAAATAACTGCGGAAGAAGCCAAAGTCCATCCTCAACGCAACGTCATTCTCAGAGCTATTTCTGGCAATGACAATCCTTCCCAAATTTCGGTACATCAGATTGAAAATATTGAAGCAGGGGATTTTTTCTTGCTTTGCAGTGATGGAATATTGGAAAGTGTGGATG
This sequence comes from Chitinophagales bacterium, assembly GCA_049608825.1. Classification (GTDB taxonomy): domain Bacteria; phylum Bacteroidota; class Bacteroidia; order Chitinophagales; family UBA2359; genus JAUHXA01. The sequence continues at coordinate 2,265 of JBMYXW010000509.1, read as the reverse complement.
AGCGTATTTTGGTGACGCTTTTACCCAAAAAAGAAGTCAACCTTCAAAAGGTAAGAGATAAAATAAAAGAGCTTTGTCTTCAATATTCACACGACAACAACTCTATGTACCTCCTGCAAATAGAGGATGTAATCGAAGAAGACGGCAATACGGGCAAACTTAAAACTGCGCCTTTGACCCTCAATGATACCTTAGAGCCGCTTCCCGAAGCACCTGAAATAGTGGCAAGAGATAGCAATAAAAAACTCATCATTGGAGCCGTTACGATGGCACTGATTATTTTATTGGCATTAGGCGTTTACAAATGGCTCGATCTTCGTGAACAAAATCAACTGGATAAGGCTGTTGTTGAAGCCGAACATTTGGCAGAAGTCGATAGTATTGATGCGGCTATTAACAGATATGCGAATATTTCCAATGCTTTTCCTCAATACAACGAAACAGCACGAACCAGAATTTCGGACTTGATAGAACTCCGAAAATTTCGCTTATTAGAGCAGCAAAGCACCCTAAGGGATTCCTTGAAGTTGGCAGTCATACAAATTTTGGATCAACTACCCGACTCCATAAGTGTAGAAGGTTTTGACAGTATCACCCGTATTCAAGTCAATGAATTGGATTCTTTGAAAATTCCAACATTAGAAACCCTCATTTTGAGGATTCAACCTTTAGTGCCTGTTATTGAAGCGGAAGCAGATACAAGTAGTACTGAAATAGAGACAACGGCTACAGAAGTAGAAAGACCATAAGGAATTTTGGATGAATAAATATTGAATTTAGAGATGAATGAAAATTAAGTCCGTTAGGACTATAATATGGACTACAAAACACTCCTAAAACAACACAAACAAAAACTCCTGTCAAAATGGAATTGATTGATGTGGCGATTGCGCCCAAAACCGACCTGCTTTTAAATTTAGCAGAAAAATACGACACTCCTCTCTATGTTTACAACACCGATGTAATGAAACGACAATACGAGAGCCTCGTCAATGCGTTTTCGAGTGTCAACGTAAAAGTCAAATATGCCTGTAAGGCATTGACCAATCTCAATATCCTCCAATTTTTCAAACGAATGGGTTCGGGCTTAGATACTGTTTGTATCAATGAATTGAAGATGGGACTCAAGGCAGGATTTGCAGCCGAAGATATTATTTTCACCCCCAACGGTGTATCTATTGAAGAAATCACCGAAGCGGCAAGTTTTGGCGTACACATCAATATTGACAATATTTCGATATTGGAACAGTTCGGCAATACTTTTGGGAATACCTATCCTGTTTGTATTCGCATCAACCCACACATTTATGCAGGTGGAAATCACCATATTTCTACGGGACACATCGACTCCAAATTTGGTATTTCTATCTATCAAATGCGTCATGTTGAGCGTATTGTTAAAACAACAGGGTTGGTCATCAATGGTTTGCACATGCACACGGGTTCCGAAATTTTGGATTCGGGTGTGTTTTTGCAGGGAGCAGAAATTTTGTTTCAGAATACCCGCTATTTTCCAGATTTGAAATTCATAGATTTTGGAAGCGGCTTCAAAGTTCCCTACAAACCCAATGACATTTTTACAGACATTGACGAATTGGGCAAAGAATTGTCTCAACGCTTCAATGAGTTCTGCAAAGAATATGGGCGGGATTTGGAACTGTGGTTTGAGCCTGGCAAGTTTTTGGTCAGCGAGGCTGGCGTATTTTTGGCAAAAGTGAATGTGGTCAAACAGACTACGGCTACTGTTTTTGCAGGAGTTGATTCGGGCTTCAATCACCTCATTCGCCCGATGCTCTACGATTCTTACCACCGAATCGAAAATATTTCTAATGTCGACGGTCGAGAGCGAATCTATACCGTTTCGGGTTATATCTGCGAAACCGACACTTTTGCGTGGGATCGAAAAATTACGGAAATAAAAGAAGGGGATATTTTGGCTTTCTTCAATGCAGGGGCGTATGGCTTCGAGATGTCATCCAACTACAATTCTCGCTTCCGACCTGCTGAAGTAATGGTCATTGAAGGAAAAGATTATCTGATTCGGCAACGAGAAACTTTTGAAGATTTGCTGCGAAATCAGGTGATGGTGGAGCTTTAGCTTTTGTGATAATAAGGCCTTGGAGGGCGGAAGTGGGATTTTAATTCCGTAGAGACGTTGCACTGGAACGTCTCCTGTTATGATTTGAAAATCAATAGTCTTTAGACTCCCTTTTGGGTTCTGTTTTCATAGCCATCAAGCTAAGGAAAAATATTGTTTATTAACCC
>JBMYXW010000508.1:0-3372 GCA_049608825.1 Chitinophagales bacterium | reverse complement strand
TTTCTTACGGCGACCACCTTATTCTTTGCAGCTTGTAGCGACAAAAGCGGAGATGATACCCCAACTCCAGAATTGCCTAAAATATCCATTGGCAGTGCAACCCTTTTTGAAGGAAATGACAATCAAACATTTCGCTTTCAAGTATCTGTCAGTGCTGCAAGTGAAGAAGTCATTCAAGTAAATTATGCTACGGAGGAAATTACCGCCACAGAAGGAACAGACTTTGTGAGAACAGTTGGTGTTTTGAGTATTGAAGCAGGAGAGAAAACGGCTTTTATTGATGTGGAAATCTTGACGGATGAATTGAAGGAACCAGACGAAGAATTTAGAGTGATGTTATCGAATGCGGTGAATGCCAAAATTCTACAAGCAGAAGGACTCGGAACGATTCGCAACGATGATACCTTCGTTTTTGTACCTGAAGATGGTTACATCACCCCCGAATCTTATACAGGTTACAATTCGGTGTGGAGCGATGAATTTGAAGGAACTGCTCTCAACACATCTGATTGGACACATGAAATAGGTGGCCACGGTTGGGGAAATGAAGAACTACAATATTATACTGACCGCACCGAAAATGCTTATTTGACAGATGGAAATTTGGTGATTGAAGCCAAGAAAGAAAGCCATAATGGTTCGGCTTATACTTCTGCAAGACTCATCACCCAAAACAAAAAATCTTTCGCTTTGGGTCGCATAGACATCCGAGCGATTTTGCCAGAAGGTCAAGGAATTTGGCCTGCACTTTGGATGTTGGGACAAAACTTTGGAGACATCGGCTGGCCTGCTTGTGGCGAAATTGACATCATGGAATTGGTCGGTCACGAGCCTTCAACGACTCACGGAACAGCGCATTGGGGCTCACAAGGACAAGGATATAGCAACTACAAAGGAGGGCATTACGCTATTGGAGGAGAAAAATTCTCAGAAAAATACCACGTATTTTCTTTGGTATGGGAAGCCAATTCTATCAAGTGGTATGTGGACGACAATGAGTTTTACAGCCTAACCAATTCGGATGTGAACGGAAATTACCCCTTCAATTCAGATTTTTTCTTCATCTTCAATATTGCAGTCGGTGGTAAATGGCCTGGCTCACCCGATGCAACGACGCAATTTCCGCAAAGAATGTATGTGGATTATGTGCGGGTTTTTCAGAAGTAGAGACGTTTCAGAACAACGGTAGTCTTGGAGACTACCGTTGTTTTACGAGGCTTCGAAAATTTGTAGGGCTAAAAAGTCTGTTCATATAAATATTCCTGTATTTTAGGTGCGTAAAGAAAAGTACATTTCCTCTTTTTTTACAAAAAAACAAGCTGATGGATTTTCGTTTAGTATATCATAAGTTATCTTTTTATTGGTATTTATCCTTGTTCTTGACCTTGTCCATTGCAGTACATGGACAAGGAGAAGAAGGAAGTTGTGCGGGTAGTTTGGGAGAGAATATTTTTGTGGATGGAGATTTTGGCATAGGCACATCCAATTTGATATCTACCAACCCTCAAATTGCACCAGGCTACAATTATACAACGAATGTTCCGCCTGGAGATGGTTTCTATACCATTACAAACAATATGGCTCAGTGGCCCAATCTGTATTCAGCATGGTTGCCGATAAGAGACAATAGTTCTGATCCCAATGGCTATATGATGGTCGTCAATGCAGGCTTTAGCCCAGGGATATTTTATGAGCAATCCGTAACAGGTCTATGCCCAAATACACAATACGAATTCAGCGCAGACATTATCAATGTGATTCGCACCGTAACAGCCAATCACATTCTTCCCAATGTAGATTTTGTCTTAGATGGGCAGGTAATTTTGTCGACAGGAAATATTCCACAAAGTGAAGAATGGAATCATTATAGTTATTTGTTTTTTACAGGTGAAAACGAAACCGATTTGGTTTTGTCGCTTATCAACAATGCACCTGGCGGAAATGGAAATGATTTGGCATTGGACAATATCAGCTTTAGAGCATGTGGTCCTTCTGCCAGAATTGTAGGAGATGACATCATCGAAAATGTATGTTTAGCAGGTGAAAATAGCAGCTTCATTTTGGAGGCAGATGTGGAGGACGACACTTATACTTTCTATCAATGGCAATTCAAACGAAAAGAAGATTCGGTGTGGCAAGACATAGAAGGAGCGAATCAAAGAACATACGAACTGACCAATCTAAGTAGTGGAGAATATGAGTACCGCTATATTCTTGCCAATGCTTTTGGAAACCTTCAAAATCCCAAGTGTCAATTGGTTTCGACCATCAAAGAAATCAATGCGACAGCGATTGAATACACTACCAATACAACGATTTGTGAAGGAGTCAGCTTAGAAGTAGGAACATCGATTTACACAATGTCGGGTATTTATGTAGATGCTTTGGTGTCAAGTACTGGCTGCGACAGCATTGTTACAACCAACCTCACCGTTCTTGAAGAACCTAATATGGAGGCTCTTATTGAAGTGACAAATCCAAACTGCGTTGGAGACAGTGATGCAAGTATTGAAGTCAGAGAAGTTACAGGAGGCACACCGCCTTATACTTACTTTTTGGATGAAATGGAAAATACCATCGGGGTTTTCAATTTTTTGGCAGCAGGAAATTACCCCTTGGAAATAACAGACCAATATGGCTGCAATTTTCAAACCCTTGTAGTGGTAGAAGAACCTGAACCTTTGGTGGTAGAAACAGATGATTTGGTCCAACTTTTTTTTGGACAAAGTACAATCCTCAATACTTCGGTGAACTATACAGACGTGAGTTATCAATGGACTCCCTCCAATGGTTTGAGTTGTGACAACTGCCCAACGCCTACTGCAATACCCTTTGAAACAACAGATTACCAACTTTTGGTTCAAAACCAAAATGGTTGTTTGGCAGAAACAAGTATTCGCATTGAAGTAGATAATACCTTTCCATTGGGAATCCCGACTGCTTTTAGCCCCAATGAAGATGGCATCAATGATTTTTTTGAAATCACGACTCCCTTTGTGGATGCGATTGAAGAAATGAAGCAAATGAAAATCTTCAATCGTTGGGGGCAAGAAATCTATTCTACTACGGAAACAATTGGAGGTTCAGTTTTGGCAAGATGGGACGGACGAAGGGATTTTAGATTGTTGGATTTGGGCGTATATGTGTACCTTTTGGAACTGCAATTGATTGACGGAAGCGTGCAAATTTTTAGTGGAACAGTGTCGATAATGTATTAGATTTGGGGAAGTGTTTAGGTTGTTTGGTGTTGGAGTAAAGAATGTGGTTTTTTTCAACATAGATTGGAGAGTATGTTGAGGAATGTGTTTTTTTTCAACATAGGTTGAAGGCTATGTTGAGAGAATTGGTTTTCTTCAACATAGAATAGCTTCT
>JBMYXW010000507.1:0-3372 GCA_049608825.1 Chitinophagales bacterium | reverse complement strand
ATTTTTGCAAGAATTTTTGATTGAGATTTTCATGTTATTGAGGTTTAAATGTTAAAATTGATTTTGAAAGTAACCTTGTTTCGTTTTGATTACACCACAAAGATAAGGGCAAAGGCAGCCTGGTCTGAAACAAGGTTTTGAAGAAACATAGGTTTTATTTTCAAGGTTTTAAAAATAATAAAGAAGAATAAATGCTGTTATTAAAGGAGTAAATTGTTTTTAAGTCTATTTTCAATTAGAAAAACATAGGCTTCTAAAACTGTTTCGCTATACTAATTTCTACTTATTGCAATGTTTTCAAAATCAAAATTCAAACCTCATGTAATCTTAAATCCACGCTCTTATGCGCCTAAAAACAACTCTCGAATAATGTGGATTTATGATGTATGATAGACGATATTTGAAATATGATTTGCCAAATGATAACTAAACACAAACCAAATGCTATGCTCCCTCCTACCGACCTTTTCGATCTCATACATTCCCTTTCTCGCACCGAAAAACGCTACTTCAAGATGCTCGCAGAAATGCACGTCATGGGCAAAAAGAACAACTATGTCAAACTCTTTGAAGCCATATTGAAGCAAAAGGAATACGACGAAGCAGCCATCAAAAGGAAGTTTCGGAAGGAGACCTTTGTAAAGCAATTGACCTTTACAAAAAATACACTCTCCAATAAAATTCTCAAAAGTTTGAGGGATTACCATTCAGGCGGCAAAAATGCTTCTGCTGCTTTTCAGTTAAGAGAATCCTTGAGCAACATTGAATTGTTGTACCAAAAATCGCTGTTGAACCAAATGGGAAAAGAATTGCGGAGGAGCAAAAAGTTGGCGTATCAATACGATGCGTTTTCCTATTTGCTGCAATTGATTTCTTGGGAAAAACTCCTATTGACGGGAACGGCTTCAAAAAAAGTGGTGCAACAGTTGGCAGAATTGGTGGCAGAAGAAGAATATGTTTTGATGCTGCTGCAAAATTACCGCATGTATGAAAGCCTCAATCAGCAGATGGTAAGCCTGTTGAGAATCCGCAGAACAACGAAAGCCAAAGCAATAGAGGAAGACTTCAAACAACTGTTTGACCACCCTTTACTTAGCGAAGAATCCAAAGCTCTTTCTTTCACTGCAAAACTGCTCTACCACGACACCAAAGGACATTATTTTGACAATATACACCAAGCCAAACAAGCCTTTGAACACTACCAAAAAATGTTCAATCTTTGGAGTACAGAACAAGGAGAGTTATTGCAGAAAGAAAACTTAGGAGGCTATCGAAAGGCTTTGAACAACTATCTCAATGGTTGCAATCAGACACAACAATTTACGCTTCTACCTACCATACTGCAAAAAATGGAAGGGCTGCCAACCGATACCTTTGAAGCAGAATTTAAGGCTTTTCAATTGATTGTCCTTAGTCGCCTGCAATACTATATCCATACCAAAAAATTTGAAGAAGGCATCCAAAAAGTCGAGGAATGGGAAAAAGGATTGGAGAAATATGGTGAGTTTGTATCACCTGCTCATTTATTGACGATTTACTACAATATCAGTTTGTTGTACTATTTTGAAGAACAGCATGGAGAAGCATTGCTTTGGCTCAACGAAATCATTTATTTCCCCAAGGCAGATGTCCGCAAAGACATGCAGCAAGTCGCTCGTTTGCTACAATTGATTCTACATTATGAACTGGAGAATGAAGAAATTTTGGAAAACCTGTATCGCTCTACCTATCGCAATTTGAAGCAAGCAAATGATTTAGACCGCTTTGAGCAGATTGTCCTCCGCAATGTTCGACAACTGATAAGGGTGAATATTTTTGACAAGGAAGAATTGAAGGAATGCCTCTTGGCTTTTCGCAATGAATTGCAGCAAATGGTGGCTCAAACGGGGCGTTTTCCTTTGGGACTTTTTGAAGTCGGCAATTGGTTGGATAGCAAAATTGCAGGAAAATCATTGAAAGAGATTTTATGACATTTAAATGATGCAACCTTTTTGCTTCATTACGTAATAGATAATAGGTTGGCAATATATTTGCTTGACTAGAGACAGCACAAAATTTATAGTACAGCGAATTAGTGGTTTAATAGTGCAAATCAAACTTCAAATATCGTCTATCATACATCTACCTTATTCGAGAACCATTTCGACACGAATTATCAGATGGATGTAAGAAGTAGGATTACATGATTTGTGACCTTTGATTTTGAAAACACGACAAAAGATAGAACTACTTTTTGTTTACCACTTATTTAGTTTAGGTTGTACTATGTATATTAAACTTACACACCACTAAGGGGGTCAACATTCTATTAAAATGCACTGCCCCTAATAGAAACCTATTTTCTTCAATCAAGGTCAACTCGATTTGATTTAAGCCACATTCTCCATGAAACTATACATTTACAAAATAGCGTTACCTGTATTGGTCTGTGTGTTGTTGAGTGCTTGCAGCAGCTACAAAAGAGTGCAACATACCCACAAGTCGCCTTCCGTACATCGTACACCTACATCTACTTCTTCTAAGTATAGCAGCAATACTTATATCAAAAAGGGGAGCAAACAAAAAAAATTCACTCCTGGTGGTGGGGGAAATGGTACTTTGGAAAACAACAGTAGAGGACTGAAAGAAAGAAGATACCCTGCAATTGTTTCGCCTAAACCTTCAACAGAAACGGCTAAATTCAATCCTTTTGAAGCCGAACCTTATGGCATTCCCAAAGACTTCAATGAAGGAGAAAAATACGACAAGACGAATAAATGGGAAAAAGATTTTCACGACACACAGATAGCAAGTGGACGCAAGTTTTTTCACAAAAAATTTGCAGTCCCTGTGCCAGGTGAAGGAGATATTATGGAAGTGATTCGCTGTACGCCTGCAAATGGCTATAAGGGCTATTATGAACCCGAAGTGGTGGACAAGAATCAGATTGTGATGCACTTCACGGTTGGCAATATCCGAAGTGATGTGGATGTGATGACCAAACCTCGCAGAGGTTACTCCAAATACAGAGAGTCTGTACCTTTTATATTGAGTCGAGACGGTTCGATTTACCAATTGTTTTCGTCCAGTTATTGGTCGCATCACTTGGGCAAAGGCACGATTGGCGGCAATGAGGAAATGAGTAAAAAATCAGTTGCCATCGAAATCTCCAACTATGGTCCCTTGATTCCCCGAAATGGCAAACTCGAAACAGTATATTCCCGTTCTCGCAACAATCCCAACTATGTAGATGTTTATTGTACGATGGCGGACTCAACCAAATACATCAAACTTGATAAGCCCTATAAAGGTTATCAATACTACGCCAACTTCACACACGAACAATACGAGTCCTTAATTGTTTTACTTAGATACTTGACAGCTACTTACGAC
>JBMYXW010000506.1:0-3376 GCA_049608825.1 Chitinophagales bacterium | reverse complement strand
AAATTCGCAAACGTCCGAAGGACTTGGCGACGTTTGAAGTAAATTATTTTTTTGTTAAAAATTTTACCAAACGGTTGTTTGGTTAAAATAAAATCAATATTCATAAATAATTCTCGTTTAAATTGATTGTCAGTGATTTAATTGTTTTTTAATGTTGTATTGAAGATGAATGACGGATAAATAAACAGTTTTTAGACAATAATGCAATCTTTATACCTACCAACCATTTGATAGATTCATGAAAATATAGTAACTTGCCGTTGTACTTTATTTTTATTTAGAATTTGGTCGAGTAAGTATTTGGATTGCAAATTGTTGGATTTATATCCTGCCTCTTACTTCTCGCTTCTTTCTTCCAAATTTTATTTCTTTCACTTCAATAAAACATACCAACAGCATGGAAGTGCTTCAAAACACAAAACAAGTATTAAAAGGAGGTCAATTTTTGGTCAAAGAATCAGTTGCCCACGAAGTTTTTACCCCTGAAGACTTCAATGAAGACCAACAGATGTTTGCAGATATGGCTCGTGAATTTGTCGAAAAACGAGTTTTACCGAACAACATAAAAATTGACAAACAAGTAGAAGGTTTGGTGCCTCAATTGTTGGAGGAAGCAGGAGAGTTGGGAATTTTAGGCGCAGCGATTCCCGAAGAATACGGTGGAATTGAAGCAGAATTGAATACAGAGGTAATATTGACAGATGTTTTGGGTGTTGCCAACTCGTTCAGTGTGGCGGTTTCGGCACATACAGGAATTGGAACTTTGCCTGTTTTGTATTTTGGGACAGAAGCGCAAAAGCAGAAATATTTGCCAGGATTGGCAGATGGTACTATTAAGGCAGCCTATTGTTTGACAGAGCCAGGTTCTGGTTCAGATGCTTTGGCAGCTCGTACCAAAGCGACCTTGACCGAAGATGGGAAGCACTATATTTTGGAAGGTCAAAAAATGTGGATTACCAATGCAGGTTTTGCGGATTTGTTCACCGTTTTCGCTAAGATTGACGGCAAACATTTTACAGGATTTTTGGTAGAAGCAGAAACAGAAAACCTTCGTTTGGGCGCAGAGGAAGACAAATTGGGTATCAAAGGATCTTCGACTCGCCAAGTATTTTTGGAAGGAGTGAAAGTACCTGTCGAAAATTTGTTGGGTGCAATAGGAGAGGGGCATAAAATCGCCTTCAATGTCTTGAACATAGGTCGTTACAAATTAAGCGTAGCCGTAAATGGTGGTGCAAAAGGAGTAACAACAGTAGCTATTAAATACGCCAATGAGCGTTCACAATTTGGTCAATCTATTGCCAATTTTGGAGCGATTAAACACAAATTGGCAGAACAAACCATCAAATGTTTTGTGACCGATGCAGCCAACTATCGTACCTCCAATTTGATGCAGGAAATGATAGAAGGTTTGGTGACAAATCAAGGAGTGGACAAGGTTCAGGCGAAATTGTTGGCGGCAGAAGAGTATGCGATTGAATGTGCTTTGTTGAAGGTTTTGGGTTCTGAAACCTTGGATTATTGTGCCGATGAAAACGTTCAGATTCACGGCGGCAATGGTTTTTCGGAAGAATACACGGCTGCAAAAGCTTATCGAGATGCTCGTATCAACCGTATTTTTGAAGGCACAAACGAAATCAATCGTTTGTTGATTGTTGGTCAATTGATGAGACGAGCTAAAGGTGGTTCGGTTGATTTATTGACTGCGGCAATGAATGTTCAAAAAGAATTGATGTCTGGAAAGGCTGCAAAAGTAAAAATCCAAGAGGGTGTTTTGGAAACGGAAAAACAAGCGATTCGCAATGCCAAAAAATCGGTATTGATGACTTTGGGTGCTGCTGCTCAAAAATTGAAGTCACAACTTACTCATGAACAAGAAATTGTGATGAATATTTCGGACATGGTGATTGATGTTTTTGCAGCAGAATCGGCTCTTCTTCGTGTAGAGAAAATGGTGGATATGAGAGGAGTAGATACTTGTGAAGAACAAATTGCAATAGCAAAGGTATTCACTCAAGATGCGATGGAACGCATTCGTAGCAATGGCAAACGGGCGATTTGTGGTTTTGCAGAAGGAAACGAATTGAAGATGATGTTGGTGGGACTCAAACGATTGACTTCTATTATGCCGTTCAATACGATTGCAGCACGTCGTAAGATTGCAGAGAAATTGATTGAAGCGAATGAATACTGTTTTTAATTGTTCAAAATGACACCTTTTCGATTCCTCAAAGATGGCATTTTGAACAATTGTAGTATTTTATACTTTACGTTTACTAAACTTTTGAAGTTTAGTAAACGTATTTAATTTAGTGTAATAAATTACTATGATGGGTACAAATTCAAATAAGCATCAGGAAACTCAAATTCATACAACATTCCGCTGAAAGCCAGCAAAATAACAATGGCTGTAATCGCCCCAAAAGCTATTGAAGCATACACAAACCGTTGTGCGGTTTTCAAGTCATAATTTTTTGCCACATACTTGCTGAGTGTACAGGCAATGTGTGTAAAAAACGAGGTGACGGCAAGAAAGTAGTAAGGGGCAAAGAAAAATACATAAGGGAAGATATTTACCACCATTGCGCCAAAATAAAAGTTGGTGTCTATCTGAAAGAACCAATTCCCTCCAATTGTTGCAGTCGAATGAGCGACCAAGAAAAACGCCAAATACAAACCCGAATAAGCCTGCAATTTGGCAATGCGAGAATGGAGATGTTTTCTGTTTTTTCTGAAAAGTTGGACTCCTGTAAAGGCTTGAATGAGAATAGATATGACCAGTAGCACTTCAATAATGGGATAGTAATAAACGAGTCTCAAAGCGTTCATTACTTCAATGTGGAGCTCGATACTATGGGCAGCCATTACATGATTGAAGATATGGGCAAGGGTGAAAACGCCTATGCCGATGGCACTAAAACGGTGGACTTTTTGAAGGTTGGTTTTGGTGTTCATTTTGTCTTTGTTTGATTTCGGGCATAAGACAAAATAGGAGGTGAGTTTGTGACAGAAATAGAAATTTTTTCAAAAAAAAATGAAAATCGTTGATCCTTATTTCACCAACTTCAATTTATCAGGATTCAGAATCGCATAAATATTTTGAATCCCAGCATCCTCCAATTCAAAAACAAAAACGGCAATGATTTCACGGGTTTTGGAATGTCGAATAATCGCTCCCGAAGATTGATTGACCATAGTAGGTTCTACAATATATCCGCTATCCCTCTTTCTGATGATGCCCTTCAGAAATTTGGCAACCACTATTTTGCCACGTGCGTTAAAAACTAAGGATGTTGAGTATTTAAGAACCTTTGAACAAGGTTATGAGAAAATAGGTATTCCAGCGCTTATTATTCAAGTAACCACGGGTTTTTATATG
>JBMYXW010000505.1:0-3378 GCA_049608825.1 Chitinophagales bacterium | reverse complement strand
CCTTCAATCCCAAATCAAACAGTAGATCGTCTATTTTCCAATCTTTGAAAGTTCGTTCTTTGGAGGTCATTTTTGGTATTTATTACAATGAAAAATACAACTATTCTTTTGTTAAAACAGTATATAAGTTTTGATTGTTTGGAATTTTTGAAAAATGGAAGAAGATAATTGGGTAAAATAAATGCTTGGGGACAATAGAATTTGCAGGGAAAATGAATTTTTATCTTGAATTATTGGATTCAAAATTGAAGCAAGCAGATGATAATCCAAGCATTGGAATTATTCTTTGTCCCGAAAAAGAAAACATTGAAGTCGAATATGCTTTGAGAACAACGAACAAACCTATTGGAGTAGCTGCCTACAAACTCACCCACAAACTACCCAAAGAATTAAAAGGAAAGCTACCAACGGCTTCGGAGATTAAGAAAATTGTAACAAAACTTATAACTTCTTAATTTTAATTGCTTCCGAGATGGCTTCTTGATTGATTTTTCCTCGCCAAGACTCAATAATGACTTCCCAACTCATTCCCGAAGCAATTTGCTCCAATACGCCCGAAACCAAGATGCGTGTTCCTTTGAAAGTCAATGCACCATGACAAATTCCAGGGTCTGCTACAATGCGTGAAGGGATATTTAGTTTCATAAGGGTATTTTTCTTATGAAAAATCTAAGCTACTCCATACTCTGTCAAAGGTCTTGCGTCAGGCGGCTGCAAACCCAAAACAATGTCTGATTTTGGAATACCTTTTTCAACCAACTCTTGGGCAATCAATATGTCTGTTCGGTTTTCTTGTAGCCATATCTTACCATCTTTGATGTCAAAATGGAAAATACAATTGTGGATGTAATTGTAGCCATCCCAACCCAATTGCATAAGTTGGTAGTGCTTCCTTTTGGTATCAGCAATTACATGGGTTTCAATATTTTTATTGCTGTTTTTATTCCAAAGAAGTGCATATTCTTCCAGTAATTGGATAATGGTATTTTCGTATTGAGTTATCTTTTCCATGTTACGATTTCTTTGGTGTGGGGATTGTAAACGAAAATGCTGACTTGAAAATGAGCAATAATTTTTTGGAGTACAGGTAGTTTTTGGATTCTGATAAAAGACACCAAAGGCAGAGCAAGGTATAAGTGTCGTTCTGCTTCTTGATCACCCAAACTCAAACGGTAGCTTAGATATTGTCCCAAAGCAGTGTGGAAATCAGAAACCACACTTTCATTTAAAAACTCTTTACTTCAACTGCTATCTTCTCCGTATCTTTCTCCGCAGCAATCATCTTTTCTGCTCCCAAATCTACTTGATAAGTAGTTCCTTCCGTTTTGATAATATAGGGGTCGTGGGTGATTTCCCACCCATCTTTTATCAATGCTCTTATTACAGTGTCATGGTATTTATCTTTTGCAGGCATATTTTGTTTTTGTGAAAACATTGGTGGGAATGAGAAAGTTCAAAATTGAAGGAAGCAGATGATAATCCAAGTATTGGAATTATCCTTTGTTCCGAAAAAGAAAACATTGAAGTTGATATGCTTTGAGGAACAGTAACAAATCTATGAAAGGATAAGGCAAAAAAATGATGTCTCCTTGTTGGTATCGTCTTCTACTCATAATCTTCATAGTTATCCCACCTTTGGTCTGCTTCTGTGTCCCAATCTTTTGCCAAAGTGGAGAGCGACATTTTGTAAGATTCATGCAAATCTTCTTGCTCTGTTTGCAGTTCAATGTCTTCAAACTGCGCTATATAAGCTAATACTTTTTGAAGGGTATCGGGGTTTTGAATCTGTAATTTTACGGTTGTCATTGCCTTTTTGATTTGGTTATTACAATGAAAACGAATTGGAGGAAGCTTAGGTTCAAAATCTACGAAAACAACAACGCTCTTTCCTTAAACAAAACTATTCTTTACGACTATTCGTTCAAGAAAAAATACAATTTTATGATTAGAAGCTTTGGAGACAGCGAAACAGAAAAAGTTTGGATGGGAGTCGTGTCCAAAAGACTTCCCATACAAATTCAAGTAGTGGCAAGAAGAAAATTGAGGATGATAAACAATGCCCAAAACATCAACGATTTAAGAGTGCCTCCTGCAAACAGGCTCGAAAAGCTAAAAGGGAATTTAGACGGTTTTCACAGCATTAGAATCAACAGCCAATGGAGAATCGTTTTTTTATGGTCAGAAAATGATGCTTATGAAGTGACCATAATGGATTATCACTAAATCAAACGAACAAAAAAACAAATGAACACATTACCCAACATACATCCTGGAGAAGTTTTGTTAGAAGAATTTATTACTCCTTTAAATATCAATCTCTCCAATTTAGCAAAAGACTTAAAAATTTCTCCAATAGATTTACAATTATTGATTGAAGGAAAATCTCCTATGAATGCTTCTATTGCTTTGAAACTAAGCCATTATTTTGGCACTTCTGCAAAATTTTGGTTGGGACTGCAAAATGATTTTGATTTGGAAGAGCAAGGTAAATTGTTGGTAGGTGAATTGGAGGGGATGCCGAAGATTTATTGAAAAGTACTATCTGTTGGTAATTCGTTTCTTCACACTCTCCCAAGTATAACCTACAAAATTTGGCGATTTGATAGAATCAGAACACCTCTTCAACTCCATCTCCAATTCTTGAGATAATTCGTGGGAATTGGTTTCATCGGTTGGAATACTGTTCAATAGTTCTTGAATGACTCTAATTCTATCCTTCAAAGGGAGTTTCAATGCTTCTTTGGTGATGATGTCCGCAGTCATATTTTGCTTTTTTAGGAATACAATTTTATAAAAAACGAGGAATGGGGTTGGATTGTTTTGACTACAAATTGAAGAAAGCTTAGGTTCATATTCCGAGAAAACCCCTAAAATTATCCTATTAAAGCTTGTATTTCTTTTGACCCTTTATCCGTCAGCTTGATATAATTATCTTTAGTAAAGTCAATTAAGCCCTCTTTCTTCAATCTTTGCGTGTATCTTTTTAAATCAGAAAAATCATCAAAAAGTAATTTTCCCCATACATAGGGGTCTTCGCATTCTGTTAATTTCATTTCTTTATTATTCTTAGTAGAATATTCTTTTATAAAGCTTAAGTAGTGATGTTTTATTGAAGGGCAATCTTTCTGCAATTCGGATAATATTTTACTTACTACAACCACTTCATTTGAAGGGAATTTCATACATTTACAAAGTTTCTTATCTTTTTCAAAACAAAAAGACAAACCTCTTTTTTTATCTTCAAAAAGACTTGAGTTTCCTTCGAGATGTTTTATATATTGATAAAATACAGGTGTTTTAAAATCTAAATGTTTTGGATTTGTTTTTTCACTTAGAGGATAAATACTTATACTCTCATAATGTTTATTTCTTATATTT
>JBMYXW010000504.1:0-3379 GCA_049608825.1 Chitinophagales bacterium | reverse complement strand
GGTACATGCTCAAAAAAATCGGGTGCAGCATAGACTTTTTGGCGAATAGAAACCTCAGCCGTAAAAGGATTGCCATCAAAACCGACCACTATCTCGTCCACTGCAAAATGCGGAAAGCCTGCATTGAAGACCCAATCATTGAAGAAATCGGTCAAGTCAAAACCCGAACATTCACTCAAAAAATCTCGGAACTGTTCGCTGTTTGCCGTTTTGAAGGCAAAAGCTGAAAGGTATTCTTGAATGCACCGAAAAAACGCCTCATCGCCCATATAGCCCCGAAGCGTATGCGCCACATCTGCGCCCTTGCTATACACATGACTGCCATAAGTGACTTCAAAAGGCACGCCCGAAACAGGATAATGTGCACCATCTCGAATATGAGCATATTGCATCACCTCAACGTGATTCGCTACAATTGAAGATAAATAAGCCTCTCTACCATAGACCGCTTCCATAAACAAATGCTCGCTAAAACTCGCCCAGCCTTCGTTCAACCACATATCATCCGCCGTTTCGCAAGTCACCAAATCGCCCCACCAATGATGCCCAAATTCGTGCGCCATCAAATCTTCAAAAATCAAAGTTCCATCCACTGCAAAAGTCGGATAGGCTATATTCGTGGCGTGTTCCATTGCTCCCCCTCCAAACGGCACAACACAAAAACCTACCTTGTCAAATCGGTGCTTTCCATAAGCCGCTTCAAAAGCATCAATCGCATCGGGTAAATGCACAAAAGATGCCTTCAAATTGGTCGTATCTGCCGCACGAGCCGCCAATTGTATCATAATTGGGTCGTAAATCCCTTCATGCGTACTTTCGAGGGTTTCGTAATCCGACACTGCAACGGATGCCAAATAGGTCGGAATGCTTTGATGCAGTGTCCAATGCCATGTTTTAGTCCCATCCTCATTCTCATCAAAACCGTCCAACAAACCATTGCAGAGAGCTTTGTGGTTTTCCAAAGTTGTGATGTGAAAACTGTAAATACTTCGGGTACTGAAATTGTCAAAACATGGAAACCATGCCCGTCCATAATTTGGCGGGTCGACTCCAATCCCTACACCCAAATTGTAGGCATAGTTGGGATTGAAGTAAAAACCTCCAAAGGACACATTTTTAGGTCGTCCTGCATAAAACACATTCATCTCCAAAAATTTCCCTGCTGCAATACTGCCCAATAGGTCAATATACAATTTTGGAGATTCTTGGGTAAACATGACAGGCTCTCCATCTATTTCCACTTTTTCGACCGTCAAACCTTCTAAATCCAATTCGATTTGTTGGATGTCATTGACTTTGGTGAACATCCGAATCTTGCAGTTTCCTTCAATGATGCGATTGGTAAAGTCGGTGATATTGAGCGAAATATCGTAGTTGGTAATGCCCAAACTGTCTTCTCTTGCATCTGCTATTGCAGCTTTGGCAGTCGAAACTTGGTGAAGCGAATTGACTTGTGTTTGTTGAGCTTGTTTGAAGTGTTGACAGCCCAAATAGTGTTTTTGAGCGAAGCAAAGAGTGGAAATCAAAGAGGCGAAAATTAGGAGTATCGTTTTTTGCATGATGATAATTGGGTTGGTTATTTTCTGCAAAATAAGGAATCTCAACAAATATATCTATATCGTTCTGCCATCCTTTGCATATTCCCTTGCAATTCCGTGGAGTATGTCTTCTCGAAAAATAAGGGGTTTTTCATTACGTCGAAGGGCAGATAAGGCGCAATATCGAGATACATTGATAATCGCACCACCTGTTACTTCGTATTTGTGTGAAAGTTCGTATAAATCAATGTTGTCTGCGAGTGGTGTTTCGGCTGCAAAAGCAGTTTGCCACAATTTATATCTTTGTTGGGGCTTGGGCATTCGGAAGTGAATCATAGACTGAAAGCGACGAGAAAAAGCTTCGTCAATATTTCCTTTGAGGTTGGTGGCGAGAATGACGACTCCAGGGAAAGTTTCTACTCTTTGGAGGAGATAGGCAACTTCTTGGTTGGCATGTCGGTCTTTGGAATCGGAGGTGGCAGTTCTTCGACCGAAAAGCGCATCTGCTTCGTCAAAGAACAAAATCCAATTTTTGTTTTGGGCTTGGTCAAAAATACTCGCCATGTTCTTTTCGGTCTCCCCAATGTATTTGGAGACGACTTGTGAGAGGTCTATTCGATAGACATCCAAACCCAAAGACTTACCAATGAGAGCAGCCGTTAGGGTTTTGCCTGTTCCTGGAGGGCCATAAAACAAAGCACGATAGCCGGGTTTGATGCGTTTGCCCATCTTCCATTGATGGAGAATGGTGTCTTTGTGTTCGAGCCAAGCCGGGATTTCCATGACTTCATCCAACACATAATCGTCCAACACCAAATCTTCCCAGTCCATTTGTGTGGTGATGAGGCTTGCAGGAAAATTGCTGCTGAAATCGGGTTTGTAGGCTTTGCCTGAAGTGAAATAGGTTAGGTATTCTTCCGAAATTTGGAGGGCAGCACTTGTTTTGGGTTCGCCCGCTTTGGGTTTCTCCAATTGCAGGATGTTCTGCTTCCGCAAAGGATGGTTTTCTTCAAACAATTCCATCACTTCAAACCGCCTCGCAAAATCTTTTCCTGCCAATAGAAACAGGGCTGTCTCTATAGTCGGCAAAAAACCGCTGTGTCCCTGCCCTTTCCATCCGCCAAATTCGGTGTAGGCTCGGTTGTAACTGGTGTTGTTGGTGAAAAAGAAGTCCAATGTTTGGGGCGAAATATGGGGCATCAATGCCAATAAAATGACCAACCGTTCGGCTGCCCCAAAACCGAAGCCTTCAATGATTTGGGAATAGGGGCTTGGGTATTGGGAGAGGTCGGGTATTGGGATGTGTTCTATGGAGGCGTATTTTGTTTCTTGATTGAAGTGTAGTTGGATGCGGGTTTGTAGGATGGTTTGAAACCATTGTTGTTCGGTGGTGAGGGCTAGGGGGTTTTGGTTGTGGAGAGGAAGCATTATTATAAAACTTTAGAAATATTTATATAAAAAAAACACTTTATCAGAAAACTATTCTGAGATGGTTTTAGATTTTAGATTGGGCGCAATTGGGATTTGTCACCTTGTATGAAAATCAATAGAAGGTTTGTAAACTTGCAAATTCTCTCACAAACAAACAAGGTTTACAATGTTACCTCCTATTGATATATCAAACATAACAAAAAAATTCGAGGAAAGCTTGAAAAATAAAGCGTTGGAACTCCAAAATAATTTATTAGATGGAGATTTTGCCAAGATGGAAGATACTACACGCAGCTTAATTCAAGAGGTTTACAAAGAAATTGTAGAAACAGTAATTAAGTAGTCGTCATTTGAATTTAGCTTATTGGGGTTGTATCCAAAAAGCAAGCCCCCACTATTATACAATGGCA
>JBMYXW010000503.1:0-3384 GCA_049608825.1 Chitinophagales bacterium | reverse complement strand
TCCCTCTTCGTGTCCAATTCTTTTCCCTTTTTTTTTCGGCAAATTCACGTTCTTGAATGGCATCCTGTGCTCTCATTCCTGCATAAATATAGGCATCGTATTCTTTGGGAGTCCAATTGTGCTTTTCAGCTTCTTCATAAGCTGTTACCAAGCCTTCATCTTCTGTATTAGAAGGAATCACTTTCAATTTATGGGCTTTTTTGATAAAATACGTCCACTTATCGACAATAGTTTGAAGCTCATGTTCTTTCTTCTTGAACTTGGTCAATTCAATAAAGCGAAACTTCAAATCCTGCAAAGAACAAATTCCTGTTTCTTCATCAACAATCAAGTGCTTGGAAAAATAGTTTTTGCCAGGAAAAAAGGCAAAATTGAGGATGCCCACAAAATATACAGGCTTCAATTTGGGATAATCATCTCCAATATTAATTTGGCTCGCATAGTCTTTACAGCTATAATATTGTATTCGCTTTGCAAAGCCCTCTTTCTCTACTACTTGCATTTCTATAATAAAAGAACGTCCTCTTGCATCTTTTGCTCGAACATCAATAATAGATGCTTTTTCACCCCTGATTCGAGGTAGCTGAAAAGGGTCAACCAACGTGACACTTTGTATTTTATCCAAGCTTTCCAACTCCAAAACAGCATTGAGAAAAGAAATAAGAATAACTTTTTTCTGCTCATTTCCGAAGATTTTGCGAAAGGCTACATCGTTTTTAACATCTACAAATTTCATGAGTAAAAGAGTTTTGTTTTAAAACACCTATTTGACCATTTGAGTTCATTGTTTGTACTTTACTTTGAAGTATCTTAGTTCCTTTTCATCTAGCAGTTCTTGTCAAAACCATCTCATTCCACTTCAATACTGTCTCAAATCCTTTTTCTGCAAAATAAGTAAATGTCTCTTGTTGAGGCAAATCAGAAGTGACCAAAACAAAATCACCACCCCAAGCTCCCAAAGATTTGACTACTCCCCAATAATCTGCAAAATACAGGTCTTTCACTTTTGAAAGAAGTAAATTATCTGCAATGATTTGCTCATGTGTTTGCAGCAAAGTTTCAAAAGCAGCAAGAGTTTCTACTTTCAATATTCGTTCAGTGATTTCATTTAAAATCAGGATTATATTTTGGCGAGTGGCAGCATCCTGCTCGTAAAAATGGCGAATAGCATCCCTCGAATTTTGTTTTTTGTTGAGGTGAACAAAGTAGAGTTGTTCATAAAAAGGTGGGTGAAAGTCAATTTTTGAAGATTGAAGTGTAGGCTTTTTTTGGTACAAAATGGCTTGGTCACTTTGAGCGCAAGCAATGTCGTAACCCGAACCTCCAAAAGTATTTTCCAACAATTCAAAAGCATCAATTTCTGCCCATTGTGCAATGTTGCTGATTAAGGTAGAGCTACTTCCCAAACCCCAATTTCTTTGGAATTGCAGTTGTGTTTTGACGTGGGTCTGTTGTTGCTTTTCTTGAAGGAAATGGGGGTTCTGTTTTCGGGCTTGTTGGAGAATGTCTTGAAGTCGTTCTATACCTTCTTGTTTTGGAGAAATAATTTTGAAGTTGTCAATATCAAAGGTGGCATTTAACCAAATTTCGTTTTTCACATCATAGCTTTCCCACTTCAATATTGGCATTTCACCTACTTCAATAATGGAGTGACTGACCTCCAAAGATTGCCCAAACTTAGTGGGAATGGCGAGGGCTTTTGCGCCTTCCAAAACATAGTATTCGCCTGTGAGTAAGAGTTTACCGTTGGAGTGAAATTGTAGCATTGGTTTATTTTTTGAACACAGAGGCACGGAGACACAGATTTTTTTTTGAACTCACTTGACTTAGAAGTTGAACGCAGAGGTGGAGAGTTTTTATGTAGAATGGATTAGCGAAACTTTGTCAAAGTTTGCAAACCTTGACAACAGTTGAAGCCGAAATCTTACCACGCAATCTGCTGTGATCTATATTCTGTCAAAAACTCCCGCACAGCTGTAAACGAAATCAACTTGTCGCTGAAATGAGCCACTGCAAATTCTCGTTCTTTGGGCGTCGCTGCAAAGTGAGAAAGGATATTATTGAGGTGCATTTTCATGTGTCCTTTTTGGATACCAGTTGTGACCAAAGAGCGTACTGCTGCAA
Organism: Chitinophagales bacterium; assembly: GCA_049608825.1. GTDB lineage: Bacteria > Bacteroidota > Bacteroidia > Chitinophagales > UBA2359 > JAUHXA01. The sequence goes on along the minus strand of JBMYXW010000503.1, from coordinate 1,260 downwards.
AATTTTGTGCCAAGCCAGCCGTTGCCACAATACTCATCAATTCTTCTGCTGATGGGTTTCCAAGCAATTCTAAAGAACGTCTTGCAAGTGGGTGAATTTTGGTCAAGCCGCCAATCGTACCGATTGCCAATGGAATTTCGATGCTGAACCGCAATTTTCCATCTTCAAGGGTACATTGAGACAAAGAACGGTATTGCCCATCTCTTGCAGCATAGGCATGACCGCAGGCCTCAATCGCTCTAAAGTCGTTACCTGTGGCGATGACTACCGCATCTATTCCGTTGAAAATGCCCTTATTGTGAGTCGTTGCCCTGAAATGGTCGTTTCGAGCGATGTGAATGGCTTGGTTGAATTTGTAGGCAAATTCTTTGGCAGAAATGTTGTTAGGAAAATTGCCAAGTTCTTCAATCGGACATTCTACCCAAGCTCGCACCAAACATTCTGGTGTATAATTAGACAAAATAGCCATGATGACATTTACATCTTTGTCTTCGCTTCCAAAATATTCCTTTGCCTTCTTCTTCAATATGCTTCCAAATTCCTCCAAAACCGAGTTGATAAAGTTGGCTCCCATCGCATCGCAAGTTTCAAAATCGACCTTGATTTGGTAATATCCTTCTTCAATACCAGGACAATGCAACAATTCAATTGCTTTGATTCCTCCGCCTCTTTTTTCCATATTTCGAGTGAGGTCTTTGACCCCAAAACGCAAATCTGCTCTGATTTCCTCAAAGAATTGGAACATTTTGTAAGGTTCGCCATGCCACATAAAATGGACATGCCCTGACTTGATGGTAGAAACAATATCCGTATGAAAACCACCTCTATTCGACCAAAATTTTGCAGCACTGGAAGCCGCAGCCACAACCGAACTTTCTTCAATGACCATCGGAATGCAATATAACTTACCGTTTATCAAAAAGTTAGGGGCTACTCCAAAAGGCATATAGAAGTTGGTGATGGTATTTTCGCTGATGCCATCAAACATGTTTTGGGCTTCCTCATTGGTGTGCCAAAAACTGGCAAATTCTCTGGTAACTTCAATGGGATTGGAGGTGAAGAAGTGCTTCAATAACCAAGCAATCTTTTCTCTTTTGCCCAATTTGGAAAAACCCGAAATCATTTTGTCTTTACTTCTCATAGTATTGAATAAAGGTTAGAAAGAATATTGGTTTTAGAGAGTTTTAAGTTGTGGTAGGAGTTTTAGCTGCTGCAAAAATAAAAAAATATTTACACCATCTTATTAAAGGTGCTTGTATT
>JBMYXW010000502.1:0-3391 GCA_049608825.1 Chitinophagales bacterium | reverse complement strand
GGCAAATTCTGCAAATCGTTGGTGTTTTAAATATCGCCCATCTTTTTTGAGTCCGACCACAAAAAACTCTGATACAACGGATTGTCCGAGTTGATTGGAGACGACACCGTGAAACAAATACCAAGCAGTATTGGCTGGAACATTGTCGGTCTTGACCACCAATGCTGCGTCTTTGTCCACATTTGCCAAGAGCTTGTCCATGAACCATTTTATGATTGGGTGGAGGTCGTACAATACCTGAAACCTCGCCCATTCTCCTTTCTTTTTTCGAGCGTTTTCAATGGATTTTTGGACATCTTCGACATTGGCAGACAGTTGATACCACTGTTTTTTGTTGGGCTTGGCTTCTATGGGTATGTCGTAGAGGGCTGCCTTGAGTCCATCTATTTTATCTTGAAAAATTTCGATGTACTGCCCAATTTCGTTGGTTTCAATACCGCTTGCCAAATTGGGCTGAATAGCCGTGAGGTAAGTTAGTAGGGTTTGGTAGTATTTGAAGTCGGAAACGTAAAAAGAACTCACTTCAATGATGGGTTCTGGCTCTGGTTCGGATTGGGCAAAGAGTTCGTCTAAAAAATCAAATTCGTCTCCACTGTCTGCTTGTTCTTCTCTTTGGTCCAAAACGGATTCATCTGATTCTGAAAGGGCTTTCTGTACCAATTTTTCTTCTTCTTTGGCATCGTAGAGTTTGTAAACCGACGTGGCATCGCCCAAAGATTGATGTACTTCGTTTTCTTTTTCGATGAGTTTGGAGATGATGTGTAGGTCGGTTTTGAGTTGGGAGTCTTCCGATTCTGCTACGAGATAGTAAATGAAAGGCGTGTTTTTTTGTCCATATCGGTCGATGCGTCCATTGCGTTGGTCAAGGGTGATGATGGACCAAGGGATGTCGTAGTTGAACATTCGGTGGCAATAATAATGCAGATTGACTCCCATCGAACCTGCATCAGAGGTCAAAAATAAGCGAATGGGAGAGTCTTCTTTGCCAAAATCTTCAATGACTGCTTGCTGTTCGATGTCTGATAATGCTCCTGAAAAAAGAGTCACGGAGGCTTCGGTTAAGCCAAATTTTGCGGTTAATTTGCTCTTCAAAGCTTTGAGTGTTTCGATGCGTTCTGCAAAGATAATGATGCGTTCGTCTCGTTTTTTTCCTTTCCACTTCAGTTGCTCCAATGTCTCAATGAGCTTTGTGTATTTGGCATCTGCCCCTGTCTGTATGATGTCATTCAGTCTGGATTGGGCTTCGGTAAGGATATCGATTTGTTCTCTTTTGGTGGTTTCGCTATTATCCGAATCCGTCACCTTTTTGATTCGGTTATTGACAGATTTTAGACAGGCTTCAGGGCTGGAGAGATAGGATTTGAAGAGATTGATAGAAAAAAGTAGGTCGTGTTTTCGGTTGCTGCTGAGAGCCTCCAATTTTAGGTGCTGTTGGTAATCCAAAAAATGTTCTTCGGTTTGGGATAAGCCGCAAGTCAGCTTGATGATTTTTCTTTCTTTGAAGTTTTTTTGAACCTCCGTGTTTTCGATGTGGTGTTTGAAGCGTCGGATAAAGTAGGGTTCGATATTGTCTTTGTTGTAGGTTCCATTTTTGGGAATGGCAGTGGGTTCAAGCATCTGAATCAAATTGGCAAAGCTTTCCTTGTTGCCATTGTGTGGAGTGGCGGAAGTAAAAATCAAGGATTCACATCTTTTGGCTAATTCTTGTGCCAATTTGCTTCTTTGGCTGCGTGCATTGGCGACCGTATGGCACTCGTCAATGACTACAATATCCCACCTTGATTTTTCGATGTAATGCCTAAATTTTGCATTGTTTTTGAGGGTATCAATCGAAATAATGCTTTTGTCGTAATAATCGAATGGATTTTTGTTGGCGGGTAAATGGGTCTTAATTTTGGCGATTCCTACTGAATCCAAACGAACCAAAGGAATGACAAAACGACTCCAAATTTCTTGTTGAAACTGCCCCAAGATGGACTTCAATGCAATGACCAAGATTCTTTGACCTTTGCCTCTTTTGATCATTTCTGCCAAAAAAACTCCCACTTCAATGGTTTTGCCCAAACCTACTGCATCTGCGATTAGGAGTCTGGGACGGGGTAGTTTGAATGCCTTGAGGGTGGGTTCAAATTGGTAATCTACAGGGTTGATGGCTGCTTTCTGTGCTATTTCTATTTTGTTGGAGAAATAGCTGGAATTTCGGATAACGGTTTCAATGTATAATTTGGTTCTGCGATATGCTGTATCGTTGTCAGCTACTAATCGGGTGTTTTCGGGATGCAATACCTGTATATTTTCAGGTTTGTCTATATCCGTATCAAAAATGAATCGTTTTCCTTTGACCAATTCGCTGATGCCTTCCGTGAAAAGCAATTGTTTGTTGTTGTAGTTGTTTTCTACTTTTTTGATTAGGAAGTCTTCTCCACGTAAAGAGATGCGAGTGCCTTGGGTGAAATTCATAAGGTTAATTTTGTAAAAAAAATAGGTGGCTTGTATTTTTTTGATTGATAGGTAAACTGAAAAAATAAATCCTCAATTTGGGATGAAGACTTTTGTAGTTTATTTATTGAAAGATGTTGATTCTCATTATGATAGGAAATTTCTAAAGAAAAACTACAAAAGTTTAAACAGGGGTTTATTTTTTGATTGTTAGGCAAGTAACGAATAAAAATTGAAATAAAAAAACTGCTTCTTGCTCAAGTAGTTGAAAAATTTCAAATGCGGAATTTATTTTATAAAGAAACCGCCAATAAAGAATGGAGCCTTCTCTATTGGCGGATTGTATTTTTACGTGAGTTTTGGATAAAATAAAAACCGAAGAACATAAATTTCTCTTTCTCCTTGTTGTTTCAAACCTTTGAGAATGTGAAATGATGAATCCCTGATTATTTTCAACCCTATTTTTTCTTGTTGTAACGAGTCGTTTTACTCGCAATCTCAACAGGTTTGCGGGCTGCCCAACTTGAAGGAACGGCCTCTTGGTTTCGATCTTCGATGGTGATAATACCTTTCAAAATATCTCGGCGGCTTACTTGTCCGACTAATTTTCCATTCTCCATTACAGGGAAACGTCGGTAATTACAATGCAAAAACTCATAAGCAGCTTCTGTCACCGAAAGTCTTGCATCAATCGTTTTTACTTCACCTGACATGTAATCGCCCACTTTGGAGGGGGCACCAGGTTCATTGTGATACATTTTATTGACAATGACTTTCATACAATCTTTTTCCGAAATAACGCCAATCAGGTTTCCTTTAGCATCTAAGACAGGAGCACCCGAAATACCGCTTTTAAGCAAAGTATTCATGGCTTCCCGAATATCTGTGTCAGCATTGAAGGTAATCAAGTTGGTCGTCATGTAAGTTTTAATTGATTCGTAAGGCTGCATAT
>JBMYXW010000501.1:0-3398 GCA_049608825.1 Chitinophagales bacterium | reverse complement strand
TTGGCAAAAGGTGAAGGAATGATGAGTATCAATCGAGGCTTCTTATATGCAGGCGCAAAAAACGTGGTGTACACCCTCTTCAAAGTTCTGGATAAGCCCAGCAGCGAACTCTGCCAAGCTTTTTTTGCGGAAGTATTGGAGGGGAAATCTTACAGCGAAGCTTTGCGTTTGGCGAAACTACAATTGATTCAACAAAAGGACTTGGATCCTAAATCTTGGTGTGGGTTTGTGTTGTTGGGGGCTTGATGGATTGTATTAAAATCAAAGAGGAAATATAGAGATTTCGAGTGTTTCGTGAGTTTTTATCATTATTGAGAGGTTTTAAACCCATACTTATCAAGCTTAATTTTATCAATAGCACGGGGCATCGCCCATAGCTATCAAGCTAAGGAAAAATCTCGTTTATTAACCCTGAAAGGGTGTAAGCAATAGCACAGGGCAACGCCCTGTGAATCAAGTATATTGTGTGAAATTAGCCCTAAAAGGGCGCAAGCATTCAGCTATTCTCTTTGCTTTCGCCCTTTTAGGGCTAATTCATGGATTCAATTTCACCCACAGGGCGTTGCCCCGTGCTATTGCTGACGCCCTTTTAGGGCTAAACATTGCCTTTTTTCGTTTCGTAGAGCTTTGCTGAACGCTATTGCTTTTGTACCTTTAAAGCATCTTACAGGTTTTTTTTGCTTCTTAGCTTGATGGATATGGGTTTTAAACCCCTCGTTATTGATGAAAAATTGAGTTTTAAATATCCCCCTTTTTCATCACCATCGCCATTCGTTTCTCCAACCCCTTGATACATCTACGTTTCTGTGTTTTCACCACATCCATTGTATTGTATTTCATCGTTTTTTGAATCGCCTCAATCGAATAGCGATGGTAGTAGAATAAGTACAAAATACTCTTACAGGGGTCTTTCATTTTATTCAGCAATTGGGCAATCAGTTTCTTGCGGTCATTCATTTGCAGCTTTCGTTCTACTCCTTCGTCCTGCGTTTCCATTGAAGAAAGTGCGTCTTCTGAGACCAATTCTTTCTGCCTTCTCAAACGGTTCAAATGCACATTTTTCCCAATCGCAAAAAGATAAGTCTGCAAACTACTTTTCAGTGCATCCAACTTTCCCCTTTGTGCATTTTTGTACAGCGCAATAATACTATCCTGAAAAACATCGACCGCTTCCTCCTCCCTACATCGGTATTGCTGCGCCATCCATTTTACAAATACAGGTCTATACTCATCGTACAAAACATTGACAGCCTGTTTTTTGCCTGCCTTAAACTCCTTCAACCAAATTTGAAAATCTACCATCCTCTAACATTTGAAAAAATAAAAACAACAAATATGAAAATTATAAGAGTACAGACAAAACTAAAATTTTTTTTCAAAAAAAACTCCTTCCAATGTTCACATCTTCCAAAATCAGGTTACTAACGAATGAATATCCAAACAATGAATTACAATTTTTAACTAAAAAATAAGGTTTACCATGCAAAACAACAACACTAACAAGCACATTCTTTTTTATCTAATCGTATGCCTATCCCTAGTCAGTAGCAAGTCTCTAATGGCTCAAACCAAAACTTGGACAGGCGCAAGCGATACCAACTGGGCAAATGCCTCCAATTGGAATCCTGTTGGAGTGCCTACTACTACGGATGATGTGACGATTCCGAATACAGCCAATGACCCGACTATACAAAACGGAACAACTGCCACCATCAATTCCCTCCAAAACGATAAATTCTCAGTACTCACCATCCAAACAACAGCAGAACTGAATGTCTTAGAAATAGCATCCACAACAATAACTAACAGAGGTGAGATAGACAACGCTGGCAAAATCTACATTGGTCAAACTACGCCCATTAACAATACTGCAATAGAGAATGCTGGCTTCAATGCAATTTTCACCAACCAAGCAACAGGAAAAATCCAAATATACAAGGACTCACCAAATACAGGTGGTCTTTCTGGAATTATTAATAATTCCGCTGCAAAGTTTATCAACAAGGGACTTTTAGAGATGCAGGGAACTGGAGAAGGGGCTTTCGGTATTACAACGTTAAATAATTCTGATTTTAGCAATGAAGCAAATGGAACGATCAATTTAATAAATGCAAGTTCTAGTAGTCAAATAAGAGTTGCAGGTATAAATACCATATTTAACAATGCTGGTAATATAAACATAGAAGGAAGGTCGGGTCTGCAGGCGATTGCCAGTGGTAAAATCGTCAATAAGGCAGATGGAATGATAGATATAAATGTGTCTGTATTTGCAATAGTAACTGGCGGCGGTGGGAGTCTCCAAAACGATGCTTGTGGTATAATATATACAAACGCTGAAATTGTGAACACATCAATGCTCAACAATGCAGGTTTCCTATACATAGATTACGAAGGTACGTACAAAATGACAGGCATTCTTACCAATACAGGTGCAATTGAAGACCGCCATAATTCTCTCGAACCCTACGAAATTACCAATGAAAACATCATTGTTGCTCCATCTAGTTGCAATTCCAGTGATTTGTTTCTTGATATTCTAAAAATTGGCAACAACAATACTTTTACCGTCAGTACAGATTGGTACAGTGATGAAGCATTGACAACAGATGTAGGTGATTATGACCAAACTACCAATACTTTTACTCCTGCAACGCCAGTTTCAAGTTCAGCAATTTTTTATATGCAGATAACAGACGACAACAACCCTAGCTGCCCAGAAGTCATGGCTATTAGAGTCGAGGCTTGCTTGTCAAAAACTGGTACACTGACCACGAATGCCTCTACGATTTGTGCAGGCGAAGCGATTGAAGTGAGTACCATAGAAAATCAAACAGACGATAACCACCTTCAATATTTCTTTCTTTACACCCAAAATAATATAGGTGCTAAAACCTTGCATGAGAGCATTATGGCAAGTTATGAAAATGGAACAGCAAGTGCCAAGTTTGAAGGCTTTGGCGCAGGCGATTATTTGGTATGTTCTTACAATGAATATCAAGATTGCCTGCCCAATCCTTCTCCCATCACAACAGACTTGGACGACATTTACGAAACAGGTTCGATTCAAAAGGGCTGTTTTGACATCGAGTGTTCGACCATTACTATTCCTGAACCCTTGGAGTCATTAGCAGAAAGTACAGGATTGGCTGCAACCAACAATGCAGCGGGACAAAATATCTACATTGCAGAAGTATGTGGAGGCACAGCTCCTTACAGCATCGAGTTTACCTCATCAGGTGGTTTCGCCAATGTAGAAACTTTTTCTGGCTCAACTGTAGGTTGTATCAAATATCGAGTTGCTTATGTACCAAGTGCTGATTGGACACTGACGGTCACAGATGCGAATGATTGTAGCAATGAAGGAGTTGTGTTTGTGAATGAAGGTGTGATTGAACCTC
>JBMYXW010000500.1:0-3402 GCA_049608825.1 Chitinophagales bacterium | reverse complement strand
ATGGATTCAATTCATAAATTGGCTTTTTGTCCTTTGTTTGATGTCTCAGCCAAGCCGCATTTTCAAGAGCGTTTTGGGTATTTTTCGCAATGAGTGGATAAATATTCATTGCAGCCCCTTTGGTGTATTCGGGCAAATAATTGAGGGTTCGTAAATAACCAATCACACACTTACTACCGTAACAATCATTTGGATGTAAACCTGTTCCACACTTCAAAGGTTTCTTTTTTTCCTTACACTCTGATTTTAAAAACTCCGTTTTATTCGCTTCAAAATGCAACAAAACCCAATGTTCAAAGGCTATACTAGAAAAGGCAATATTGACTGTTTTCCCTTCAATGATTTTCTCAGCTAACTCGAATGCCTTTTTATGTTTAGGATGTCCATCTTTATCAAAAACTGCCCATACTTCATCATAAGTTCCATCTTCTAACCCTTTCTGTGCTTCTCTAACATATCTGATAGGCTGTGCTTTATAAGCATCTTCAATGATGGGAAGGTCTTCTATAGTCGTTTTCTCAAGCTTTCTGAATTTCCGTTTCTTACCTTCACGTTTTTTCTTGTGCCTTGAAAAACGTATGTCATCAACATCTGAAATATCTTGTTTATCTAATTTTGGTTTTGGACTAATTGTAATGTTATAATCTAAAAAAGGTAAATCTTCTAAGAGTATGGATTCCCATATTTCTTGAAAATAGGTAGGCTCTGTATTTGTGCCTTCACACACTATTAAAATGCTTAAATCATATTTATTTTTCCGTGCCATTCTGAAAGATAAATTCAAGTTCTCTAATTTTTGGAATACCTCCAAACTTTCCTGCTATATACCATTTGTCAAAGGGTATATCTTCTCTTGCCCCTTCAAAATCTTGTATTGAGTATAAATCAGTCTCTCCAAATCTATCTTTTTCAGTAAACCATATTTGATCTTTTCGGAAAAGGTCTTTATCCAAGAAAGTAGTTTCGTGTGTGGTGAATATCAATTGGGTATTTTTAGGGTTAGAAATAGGAAGTTGAAAAAGTAAAACCAAAAATTTTCCTAACTTAGGATGCAAACTTGTATCTATTTCATCTACAAATAAAACTCCACCATCCTCTAAAGCTTGTAATATTTTTCCACCTAAACCAAATAAAACATTTGTTCCCTTTGACTCTTCCTCAAAAGACAAAGGTAATATTTCTTTATTTTTAATTATATGATTTGCATAAATATCATATACTTTATTTACCTTAGGGGTTTCTTCACCTAATAGTTTGATAGCAAAACTTCTAGATTCCTTTAGTCTAATACTTTCAATCTTTGTATCTGCTACATTAATTAACTTACTTAATCTACCGAGTCTTTTTATATCTTTAACAACCCAATTTGCTACATCGTTTTTCAAAGTATTCATATTAAAATCCTTCAAAATAGATATATCTTCACTAAAATATAAATACACTGCACTCAACAGTTCATCGGGTTCATCCACTCCAAATTTAGATAAAACCAATTGATTACGAAACAAAGACAATTCTTTATTCTTCAAATCCTGCCCCAATTTTGCAGTATGAATCAACCCTTCCGATTTCACTTCAAGAGGACGTTTAAATAAATTCCGTGGTTGACCTTTAGGATAATAATTCAATTCTTCATGGAGAACTTCTTCCCCATTGAATTGCACTTCATAGCGAAATTTGTGGTTTTGGGGACCAATAAATGTCAAAGCAAAAGAGGTCGGTGCTTTGCTTGTCGCTTCATCGAATAAAAAAGGAGCATAGAAAGGAATCTTTTTATCAACCGATAGTTTGGTCAAAACAAAAGAGCGCAACACATCAAACGCTTTGATTAGATTGGATTTACCCGAAGCATTTGCGCCATAGATTACTGCAGCCTTTAATAGACGCACCGAATCCCCATTGAAAAAAGCTTGTTCAAAAACATTGTCGGGTTTGCTTTTAGAAGATTCAGCTACCAACGAAAAAACTTGCTTTTCTTTGATAGAACGAAAATTTCCTATTTCAAATTCAAGTAGCATTGAAGTAAATTATTTTGTTTTTTGCAGAAAACCTACAAAATATATCCATATTTACTCAAAAATAACCAAAATACATTAAAAAACCAAGCTGCCCTACTCCCGACATTCCTTACACAAAATAAAACCCTAAATTTGCGTTTTACTTATTGAAGCAATCATAACCGTTTAACCATCATCTATTACATGAATCAACGATTTTTCCTTAACAACCTTTTTTTATTTTTCCTATTATTCTTTACACTTTGCAGCTCTACCATTGATGCCCAAAACCTTGTCCTAAATCCCAGTTTTGAAAACCTTGCAGCTTGTCCTGACGCAATAGGACAAATAGGAAACTCATTAGAATGGAGAAGTGCTACGGCTGCAAATGCAGATTATTTTCACGAATGTGATCAGACCAATGTTGTTGGAATTCCTGCAAATAGCGTTGGTTTTCAATCAGCTCGAACGGGTTCTGCTTATGCAGGGATTCAAGTCTATTCAACAACTTCAATGGTGGATTATAGAGAATACCTTCAAGTCCGTTTGATTTCGCCCTTGATTGCAGATTCTACCTATCAAGTAAGTATGTATGTGAGTCCTGCTGATAATTTGGATGACTGTTTTACGGATGCGATTGGGGTTTACCTTTCTGACCAATCGTTTAATGAGAATCAACTAACGCATTTGAATCTAACTCCTTATGTGCAAAATTTAGCAGGGAACTTCTTGACAGATAAAGGAAACTGGGCGCTTATTTCTGGCACTTTTACTGCAATTGGTTCAGAAAATCATTTGGTAATTGGTAATTTTCTAAATGATGTAGAAACAGAGGAGTTTGCAGCTTGTGGGAATGATGCAAGAGCTTACTACTATGTAGATGATGTCTTGATAGAATTGGTGCCTGAATTGAGCATCATTGGAGACGACTTTATTTGTAGTGGAGAAACCACGGTTTTGCAGGTTGTGAATGGTGATAGTTTTGAATGGACAATTGAAGGTGAATCCAGTCCAATTCTTTCTACTGAAGAATTTTTTAGCGTAAGCCCCAACCAAACAACAACTTATCAAGTATCAGATGGCACAAATACTGTTTCCCATACCGTAACTGTTCAACAAAAATTGACTGTCAATCTAACAAACGAAACACTTGTTTGTGACGGTGAAACGGTCATTTTGGATGCTACGCCCATCAATACAACTGAACCTGTGGCGTTTTCTTGGATAGATGGTTCGACAGATGCTACTTTTGAAGCTCAAGGCGAAGGGATTTATTGGGTGGATTTGACAGTAAATGGCTGTACTTTTAGAGACAGTATAGAGTTGTCTCAAGATTTTGATTTTCAGATTGATTTTGGTGATAACAGGGTCATTTGTGAAGATGGAAATACCACTTTGCGACCTC
>JBMYXW010000499.1:0-3408 GCA_049608825.1 Chitinophagales bacterium | reverse complement strand
TGAAGGTTTTATCTTTTTTGTGCATGATAATTTTATAAAAATTACTTGTTATTTTTTGTTTAAAACAAGTTCATGGTAGGTATAGTTCTTAATTTTAAACAAGTCACTCTAATCTTTTCCATAGATATGTGGTCAAAAAATAGCTCTGTCTCATTTCTTGGAAACATATTTGCAGCCTAAGCATTTAGGTGAAAAACTTACAAAATTGTTGTATTTTGAATTTCGTTTTTCACCAATCCAAGCCCGATGCCTAAATAAAATCATACCCAATGCGTTTTTATACAATTTCTATTTTAGTCTTGATAGCCATTAGTTTTGCTTCTTGTGGAGGAAGTGCGACCCAAAAAATCTATCAATTGAACTACGATATGGCAGCTTTGCAGAAGGAACTTGGAGAGGTCAGACAACAAAATACAGCTTTTTTTAGTCGTTTGACGGAGTGTGAGGAAGAAGCGGCTCTATTGCTGAACGAAAATGATAGAATGGCAGCGATATTTGAAGATATGTCATATATTTCAACGACTTATACGGAAAGAACTCGGCTGTTGATTTTGTCTTTGGAGGGGGTGATGAAAAGCTATGAACAGGGCGAAATCAAATTGGACATCAGCGACAACAAGGTGAACATCATCATTGCCAATCACCTTTTGTATCCCATTGGAGATGCCAGAATTGACAAAAAAGGAAAAAACACCTTGACTGATATTGTAGAGGTATTGTTGGAATATCCGAATTACAAACTCCTCGTAGAAGGGCATACCGACAATTTACCCATCAAAAATAAGAATTATCGAGACAATTGGGAACTGAGTATTACCCGTGCGGCAAATGTTGTGCGTTATTTGGAAGAACAAGGGATTGGTCCCAAACGCTTGGTGGCGAAAGGATACGGAGAATTTCACCCAATTGCGACCAATTCGACTGAAGAGGGACAGCAAGCGAATCGGAGAACTGAGGTAGTGATAGTTGCGCCTAAGTAGGAGGGATGGTGTTTAGTAAAAGTCAAAAAATAAAAGGTGTTGTTCAAATTTGAACAACACCTTTTTTAAAATAATCTTGAATAGCGACTATTCAACCAGTTACCAACTATTAATTCGGTACATTGTTGGGATTCAACAAGTCGTAAAATTGATTTAACTTAGGTAAAATAATGATTCTTGTACGGCGATTAACAGAACGACCAGCAGAAGTATTGTTGTCTGCCAATGTATTGTATTCACCTCGACCTGCTGCAATCAATCTATTCGGATCAATATTATAGGTATCTTGAAGGACACGAACGACTGATGTAGCCCGTTTTACGCTCAAATCCCAATTGTCGGTCATACAAGAATTTTTGATTGGCACATTATCGGTATAACCTTCTACCATCACTTCAAATTCAGGGCGAGATTCTACAATCTTAGCAATTTTGCCCAATACCTCATTGGCTCTTGGAGTCAAATTGGCACTTCCGCTTTGATACAACATCTTGTCTGAAAGGTTTACGAAAACCACAGTTTTGTCGACTTTGATTTCGACATCTTTATCGTCAATACCTTCCTTCAATACACTTTTGAGGTTGAAAGCCAAAGCCAAATTCATAGAATCTGCTTTCGTCTTCGCATTCTGAAGGTGGCGTATATACCGATCTTTTCCTTCTAATTGGCTAAGAGTTTCTTTGATGTTGTCATTCGCAGTTTTGGAAAGTACGGTCAAGTCACCAACTTGCGACAATTGTTTGTCCCTTATTTCTTTGGCATCTGTCACCTCTCCTTTCAAACCCATGATTTGTTCTTCTCTTATTTTAAGAGAATTGTTGGAAGTGTTCAGTTCACCTTGGAGTTTGAGTTTTTCTTGTTCACAATCAGATAGCCTTTTTGCAGTATTCTTGATTTTTTGGTCATAATTAGCAAGTTCAGCTTGAGCATTTTTCAAATCAGATTGCATGGCACTGTATTGTTTTTTACTCACACAAGAACTCATAATGACTACAATACAAATAAATACCAGATACTTCAATTGGGATGTCATAGGACACATAATTTTTTAGGAAGTTAAAAGAATATCAAAATTTTGGTTCACTTCAAAAAATGAACCTTAATTGGACTTCAAAGTTTATTTTGGTCACACCTTTTAAAAAACAAAATAAATGATTGTTCGGTTTACCTTTACATTACAAAGAAATACATTAAAAATTCATTGAGTAACCCCAACTTTCGATTATTTCTCCTTATCCAAATTTAAAGGTAAGCAAAATCAATTGAACAGTAAAATAACGCCATGAAAGACGTTTTAATTATTGGAGGAGGCTTGGCAGGCTTGACAAGTGCGATACATCTTTCACAGGCTGGCCTAAAAGTAGTTTTGATTGAAAAGAAAGATTATCCTCGAAACAAGGTTTGTGGCGAATACATCTCCAATGAAGTGTTGGCTTACCTACAAAGTTTGGGAGTAAATCCGTTTGAATTAAACTCCAAGAAAATCACTCATTTTCAACTAAGTGCATCTTCGGGGAAGTTCATTCAAGAGCCTTTGGATTTGGGAGGATTCAGTGTGAGGCGCTATACTTTGGATAATCACCTCTATCAACACGCTCTCAAATCTGGTGTTGAAGTCCTTCTTAACACCACAATCCAAAATATTGAATTTAAAAATGATTTTTTTGAAGCAAGCAGCAATAAAAGTGAAATTTTTAAGGCGAAAGTGGTCATTGCAGCACATGGAAAACGCTCTTCAATTGATAAAACTTTGAATCGTCCGTTTTTTCAGGATCGAGCCTATTATATTGGTGTGAAACAATATTTCCAAATGCCTTTTCCCGATAATTTAGTGGCATTGCACAATTTTGAAGGCGGTTATTGTGGCGTGAGTAAGGTCGAAAATGATTGGGTAAATGTGGCCTACTTGACCACCAAACAGAGTTTGCAGAAATACGGCACGATTGAAACTTTGCAGCAAAATGCGCTGGGTAAGAATCCTTTTTTGAAGGAAATATTTGAAAAAGGCAAACCCATTTTTGACAAACCTTTGGTGATTTCTAATGTGTCTTTTCAATCCAAAAAACGGGTCTGCAATCGTATTTTGATGTGTGGTGATGCAGCAGGGATGATCAGTCCGCTTTGCGGAAATGGGATGGCGATGGCGATTCATTCGGCAAATATTGTTTCGGGTTTGATTTTGAATTTTTTGGAGGGAAAAATTTCGAGGGCTGCAATGGAACTTCAATATGAAAGGCAGTGGAATCACCTCTTCAAAAATCGCCTTTTTTGGGGCAAACACCTCCAACGTTTTATGGGGCATTCTTTGGTTTCAGAGTTTTCGGTGCAAGGATTGAAGTTGTTTCCGTTTTTATTGAAGCCGATAATGAAGCAGACGCATGGAAATAATTATTAATTGATAATTATCAATTGTTAATTCAACTCTTTT
>JBMYXW010000498.1:0-3415 GCA_049608825.1 Chitinophagales bacterium | reverse complement strand
TTTTCTTCGCCAAAAAAGTGGATTGGCAATGGGTCAAAAGATTGTTCAATTACGACAAGTTTGTGTTTGGCACTAATCTCAGTGCAATGCTTTACAAAAGCATTGACAAGGTAATGTTGGGCTTTGTATCTCCTGCATTTGTGGCGGTTTATGATTTGGCAATTCGCATCAACAACCTCATTGAAGTACCAACTTTTTCGATTGCTACCATTGTTTTTCCGAAAGGCGCACAGCAAATGAAAACGGAGGGCAAACCTGCTATGAAACGTTTGTACGAAAAATCGGTGGGTACGATATTGGCTTTGATACTGCCTTGTGTCGTGTTTATTTTACTTTTTCCAGAATTGATAATCACCATTTTGGCAGGAGAAAAATACCTGGATGCAGTGGGGATTTTGCAGCTAACCGTACTATATGGTCTGTTCATTCCTTTTGCCAATCAGTTCGGAACGGTATTGGATGCAATGGGTAAACCCAAAATCAATTTCCGATTTGTGATATTGGGTGCAGGCTTAAATATCCTCACCAATTACTGCTTCATTTTCATCCTTCAATATGGTCTAATTGGTGCAGCTTATGGCACTTTGTGTACTTATGGCATTATGTTTGTTTTAAATCAATGGGTCTTATACAAAGAGTTGAACGTAAATGTGTTGAATGTATTCCCAAATATGATTCAAGCATACATTGAAGGCTTCAAAATGGCTAAAGAACTGTATGTCAAACACCTTCAACCCTACTTCAATAAACCTCCTCAAAACCACTTACCGACTACCACTAATACCAACCGAACATCTTCAAAACCAATTCTTCCAAAACGGGAGATGACCGTATAATAAGAAGCGAGAAAAGAGATGAGAGAAAAGAGAATTTAGTGATTTGATGATAAAATCCAATTGTCAAAACTTCAATTCTGACCCCTCCCCTCTCCTCCAATGTTTTAAATAAAAGAACATGACACAGGAACAGTTTGAAGATGGCTTGGCCTATGCCGAAGACAACTTTTTGAACGACCGAGCGAGTCACCTTTGGGTGGACAAACAATTGATTAAAGAGAAGTTCAACTTGGATCGAAAGCGGGTTTTGGATTTTGGCTGTGGAATGGGAGGAATGACTTTATGGTTTGCAAAAAACTGGAAATGTGAAGTCTATGGCTTGGATATTGACCATCATCACATTCGCATCGCTCAACATTTGAAACAGAAATACGAGGTGAATAATGTGCAGTTTGACATCCGAAATATTCAAAAAACGCCTTTTAGAGCAAACGAAAAATTTGATGCTATTTTTCTGCATGATGTAGCAGAGCATATTCCCTTGATGGAATTAAGACAAATATTGAAGAAACTGAGCAAATCTCTTGAAGTGAATGGAACGATTTTGATAGCCTATCCGCCATGGAAAAGCCCTTATGCTTCGCATTTATTTCAAGATGTACCTATTCCGTGGAGTCAATTTTTGCCGAAATCCATTTTGTATCCTTTGATTGAAAAAAATAATCGGGTATTGGTCGGTGATGAAGAAAGTAATTTGCTCGAAGCCTTCAAAGGGCTGAATAAACTGACTTACGATAAGTTGATAAAACTGATTCGGGGTTTGGATTTGAAGCCCGTTTTCAGAAAAAGTCACTGTGTATTGAACAAATTCGAGTGGCTCAGAGGCTACAACATCAATTTTTTCCCTTTCGATTTTTTGGTCACGAAGGAGTTTTTGGTATTGAAAAATAAATGATATATAGGGTTTGAGGTGACATCTTTGAAGTGAAATGGAAAAGGTGTAATCTCAAACCCGATGGTAAGATGTCACCTTTTCGTCCTTCAAAGATTACACCTTACCATCTTAGGAGTTGAACTCCATTGAAGTTCTCTAATTAGTTCTTTTATTTTTCTACAAATATTGAAGTCCTAATAGACTTGCGAAAATAGTAACAGATAAAATAATCTAATAAAATGAATCACACAGATTGCGATATATTTATTTTTAGTCTTTCGAGGTGGGATGACAAATATTCCTCTCCTGCGCTGTCATTGGCGAAAGAGTTTGCCAAGAATCATCGGGTCTTTTACATGAGTCACCCTTTCACGGTCAAAGATTTGGTGAAGGACTATAATGAAAAAGTCATCAGCCGACGCAGGAAAGCATTGATGTTTGGCAGGGATACTTATGAGGTAATCGGGAATTATCCGAATCCATTGACTGCCGTAACACCTCAAGCAACTCTTCCCATCAATTGGTTGCCAAAGAGTATGGTATATGATGCCTTATTGAAGCTCAACGATCAGATTGTGATTTCAGCTATCCGAAAAACCATTAAGGATTATGGCATCAAAAAGATGGTCTATATCAATTCTTTTGACCCTTACTATGCGACCAAACTCCCCAAGGACATACAACCTTATGTAAGTGTTTATCAGTCGATTGACGACATGGAAGAAGCTGAGTATATCGCACGACATGGCGCAAGATTGGAGCAGGTGGCAGTAGCGGATGCAGATTTTTGTATTGCCACTTCGAGGGAATTAACCCGTGTTAAATCACAGTTCTCCAAGCACACTTACTTATTGCCGAATGCAGCCGACCTTTCTATCTTCAACAAAGCTCGGACAGTTCGTTATCCTTTTCCGATGGAATTGAGGGGCTTTGAAAAACGAAAAATCATTGGTTATACAGGTAATATCAACGAAGTGCGGATTCATTACGATTTGCTGCGAAAAGTAGCTTTGGCGCACAAAGACAAGGTTTTGTTGATGGTCGGACCTTTGAATAGCAATGACTACAAGGAGTTTGGCTTGGACAGGATTCCGAATATTGTATTCACGGGCGGTAAGAACATCACTGAATTGCCATACTATCTGCAACACATTGACTGTGCATTGATTCCGTTTTTGAAGAACAAACTCACGAAGAGTATTTACCCTTTGAAAATCAACGAATATTTGGCAGCAGGCAAAGCAGTGGTAGCGACCAATTTTTCGGAAGACATTCGCAGTTTTAGTGATGTTATTGAAGTAGCTGAATCCGATGAAGTTTTTATCCAATTGATTGACAAGGCGATTGCAGAAGATTCTCCCGAAAAGATTGCGGAGCGTGTGAAAGTGGCTGAATCGAATACTTGGACGGCAAGAGTTGAGGAGTTTTGGAGGATTGTGAGTGCATATAAAAAAGAGAAAATGCCTTTGAATCTGTATAAGCCTGCAAAGGTATGATGAAGTAGGAAGTAGGAAGAAAATTTAAAATATTTAATCCATTATGAAAAAAATGCAAAAGGTAAAACACGATGAAATTCAACTTTCTGACAAGGACAAATATATAGAAATTGCAGTAATGGCTTTTTGTTTTCTGCTGATTTTTGGTTTGTTTTTGAAGGTAGTTGTTTTTTAATACCTAAGTACCATGGAACAGAAATAATTTGACA